>NZ_JAKUEH010000004.1:0-237438 GCF_022662815.1 Bacillus cereus group sp. BfR-BA-01492 | reverse complement strand
TTGAAGTCTTATTTGAGTATGTCCAAATATAGAAACTTGTATTCTATATCTAACAAAAATACTCCAGATGCTTTCAGCATCTGGAGTATTTTTGTTAACTTGATGGCTATGCCCTCTTAAATAGCAAATCTCCTCAATTTAAAATCATTCATACTCTTATAGTTAAGAATAAATAAGGATGTAACCATGTTCTAAAATTAACAAGATTTATAATAAGCATTATGAAACAGAACAAGCTGACAGATTCTATACTTCTATTGATTTCTCAAAAGAAACAACATTTCCTAAATCTACACATTTTTTAAAGTTATAATTGTAATATTTTTTCATTAGGAGGACATTTTCTTGTGAAATATATTATTATACATTGAAACATGAAAAGACCGCAAAGCTTTCTTGAAAAAGCGCTTTGCGGCCTTCTAATCTCTTGTTTTTCTTAGACAAGTGAATGTAAAGGAAATTCCATAATGACTTGTAAACCTTTTTGATTTTTGTTGTTTGTTAGAATAAGCTCTCCTTGATGAGCTTGCATAATTCTTGCTACCATTGGAATGCCTAGACCGTGACCTTCTTGAATCGTTTGTCTTCTTTTTGAAGAATAAGGTAGTTCGGTAATTTCAGCTATTTTTTCATTTGGAATTCCTTGTCCGTTATCTTGTACAATAAAATGATATGTAGAGCGATCTTTTGATAAAGCGGTTTCGATTATAATTTCACATCCATTCGGATTATGCCGGACACTATTTTGAACTACATTACTAATTGCTCGAATCAGCAATTTTTCGTCTCCCCTAATTTGAGCCCCGTCATCTTTTAATTTTAATTCGATCTGATATTTATCATCTAATCCATTATTTAAAAAATCGGTTGCAACCTGCCTTGCTAAAACAGATAGACGAATATTTTTTAAATGTAAAGGCTGCATTTCGTATTCAAGCATAGAAACAAGGTTTAAATCGCTCACAAGCGATCGTAATTTCTCTCCTTGATGCCGCATAATACCTGCTCGTTCTCTCTGCTCCTCCGCCAATTCTGAATCATCTTCCATTTCACTTGCATAACCAAGAATAATAGAAAGCGGTGTTCGAATATCATGAGAAATTCCCGCAATCCAATTGGAACGTGCCTCATCTCGCGCTTTCAACGCAGCTGTCTTATTTTGAAGCTTAGTCGAAGCTGAATTGATGCTTTGAGCTAAATCACCGAATAGACCTTTAGAATCTAGCTGAACGACTTCTTCTTTGGCCAGCTTGTGAACCCCTGACACAAGAGGGCGGATTTTTCTTATAAGGCGCGTACCAATCAACATAGAGATGAATACAGTTATTCCTATATTAAAGAGTAACAGCAGGAGAAGTCTCAGCGGCATTGACTGAACTGAATCAGAAAGGAAATGAAGTTGATATTTCCAATGGCTTCTCTTTGGATATCCTACTACTAGTAGCCCATCTTGATGTTCCCACGTATAGACAGGATATTCTGAAAGATAATAACGCGAAAACTTAGCAATATCCGCTATTTTGTAAGAACTAGGTACATCTTTAGGCAATTGATACTCCCATTGTACTTTCCCATTTTCACCAATTAGCATCGCCCAAACGCGATTATTGTGTAGACTCTTTACAGCTTGTTCATCAAGTTGATAATTTTCGTCCCGCTTGTTTAATCCTTGATTCACTTTCTTCAGCACATCTTCTGGGGATGAATCTAGATTCATTTCTTTAAACATCATTATACCTAATAAGACAAAATTAAAAATCAGTAAAAATATAGAAATACATATCGTTGTCATTGCGAATCTATGTAATATACGAATAATTCCTCTCAATTAATGCGTCTCCTTCAATAGCAATTTATACCCTAGTCCTCTCACGGTAAGAAGATAAATCGGTTTGGAGGGATCCGGCTCAATTTTTTCACGTACTCGTCTCATATGGACCATTAATGTATTTTCGTAACCGTAGCTATCATCTCCCCAAACTGCTTGACATATAGCGTCACTTGTTACAATTCGACCGCGATTCTCATATAACTTTACAAGAATAGCATGTTCTTTTGCTGTTAATGGTAGTTCTTTTTCGTCCCTATATACAACAGCGCTTTCTAAGTCTACAGTTTGTTCCCCTAATTGGAAGATTGATAGACGCTCTACTACCGGAGAAGAATAGACTCGTTTTAAAACAGCGATAAGACGTAATACGAGTTCACGTGGTAAGAACGGCTTCACAATATAATCATCTGCCCCTAAACCTAATCCAAGTAACCGGTCCTCATCTTCTCCTCGTGCAGATAGAAAAAGAACCGGCATATTTGAGAACTGCCTAATCGAAGATAAAAGTGAAAAGCCGTCACCATCAGGTAGCATTACATCAAGAATAACGATATCTGGCTGATCTACGCAGCAAAGCGATAGAGCTGACGTACAATCAGCAGCACTAAAAATCCGGAAAAACCCCTCTTTTCTTAAGAATCTTTCAATCATGATTCTCATTTCTGGTTCATCATCTACAATTAAGATTTTTTTATCTTTTAAATTTCCCATCTTGCATCACCTGATTTTATTATACATAAAATACGATATTGCGTAAAAAATAGGAAAATCTATAAAATTATCTTTTCCTATTTTTTATACCGTTGTTTCACTACTTTTGGCAATTCTTCAAGTTGAAACGTAACACCACGAAATAGCGTATAATATAGCCGAATATAAGACTCTTTCCTTATTGATTGTAAGCAAACAACTCATAGTTATAACGTCCCGTCTCATTCTGTATACCAGGATTCTTTATTTTGCTGTAATACATCACTTTTCCTGAAGGGCTGTCAAGAATAAGTCTCTCTCTACTAAATAGACCCATCCAAAATCCGATGCTTATCACAATAATCATCCCTAATATTATTTTTTATAAAACCTTCCTCCTAAACTCGATCAGGATGAGATTATATCTTTTTTCTTTAATCGCTGAATTGAAATCATTGAAAACATAATAATGAAAACTGTACTCATCATCAAAAATAAAAAATTCTGTCCCTCGCTTAACTTTTCTTGATTCAGTACACTCATACCAATGGTGAGCAGTGAGAAAGGAAAAAACATCCCTAACTTAGCAATGTACATACCAAGTCCGATAAAGACTGCACATAAACTCATACCGATAGGCATAGCAAAACTTCGGATTCTTAGCGATAAGCTTAATTGCAGAGCGATAATAGCAAGAGATGCATACCATCCGCGCATCGCCCAACCGATTGTCTCTAGCGGAAATGTTTTAGGTAAGAAGAAAAAGTTCCCTATAAGCCAGTAGAGTCCTATAAATAGCGCTTGTGCAAATCCGATTAAAAGACTAACAATAACTAATTTAGCAAGAAATATACTTGCAACTGATACAGGAGATGTCATAGTCATATTCCAATTTCGGTTCAAATGCTCAAGTCGACAAATATATGAGCAGCAAATTGCAATTAAAATAGGTAAGAAAAACTCACTGTAAAACAAACTAACTTGCGTCCATAAACTATACCAACCATTTTGCAGCACTTCTTGATTATAATAATAATTCGCGCATCCAATTAGCAAACTTATAATAGGAAGTGTCGCGAGTACAAGTAAGATTCGAGAATGGCGTAATTTAAGACATTCCGCCAAAATACTTCGTTTCATTTTATTCCCTCCTTACATTTCTTGTCGGCTTATCCGAGCGCTTCCGACAATATAGAATAAGATCGCTAAAGCTATTGTAACGATGACATTCCAAAGGTTTATCGACTGGACTATGTAAGCGCTTAAGGAATTCTTGTATAAATGAGCAATCGGGCTAAGTTCTAAGTAATAAGCCCAAATAAACATACGTCTAATCGCAGCTGGAAACAACCCGGCAGTCATTCCAATAAATCCACCTAGCATGCCTAAACATAGCGCGAAAACTTGATTCTTAATAGTAAAAGAAAGCCACTGCTGAAGCGCTGTAACCGCAAGAGTCGTTAAAAAAGTTCCGAAAACAAATTGAATAAACAATGCAGAAGAAAAGTTACTAGAAAGTTTGTGTACGAATCCAAATATAATCATAAGTGCAACCTGTGCAAAAATACTTAACAGAAGTAAACTATTCACACATATATACTTCGCTGCGTAAAGATGTCTGCGTTTTACATTCGTAGCAACAAGCATTTTTAACGTTTCTCCCTTATGTTCCATATCACAAATACGTGATACAACAATCGCTGAAATAATAGGCATAAAAAGGCCATTCATAGAGGAAATACTAAAAACAATTGCTTCCCAAGAGGCAAATTTAGAGTTAGTAGCCATCGATCGACTAAGAGCGATAAATGCCCATAGCATCTCTGCGCTAAGAAATAATAGAATCATAACCCATATTTTTTTGCGACGAATTTTAAAATATTCTAGTCCTAACAATTTCATCACAAGCTTCTCTCCTTTCCTGTTAACTCCAGGAAAATATTCTCTAAGCTTTTCTTCTGTTTCTCAATTCGGGTTACAGAAATTTCATTTTTAACAAGCATCCGATTTACTTCCGCTACTTTCGCATCCTCAAGATGAGCAAATTTCAACCGATTACCACTTTGGACAAAGTTGTAGCCTTGAGTAGTAAGTAGCTGACCTGCTTTCATATTATCTTCTGCTTTAATAAAAATAGCATTTCTATTTCTTTTCTGTAGATTAGCCATACTCCCCTGAAACAACAGTTTCCCTTCACTAATAATGCCGACTGAAGTAGCAATTTGTTCAATTTCTGAAAGAAGATGGCTAGAGAGTAATACCGTGATTCCATAGCGCTTTGGTAATGACTTAATCAATTCTCTAATTTCGCCGATGCCCGCTGGGTCAAGACCATTTGTTGGTTCGTCAAGAATTAACAACTTAGGAAAAGTAAGAAGAGCCATAGCAATCCCTAACCGTTGTTTCATTCCCAGTGAGTATTGATCCACTTTTTTATTTATTTGCTTTTCTAAACGTACAATTTTTAGAACCTCATGTACATTTTTATCTGATGCATTTCGAAGGCGTTGCATCACTTTGAGATTTTCAAGCCCTGTTAAATGTCCATAATACGAGGGAGATTCAATAAGGGATCCTGTCCGCTCTAAAATAGACGAACGACATTTGTTCAAACTGTCTCCGAATACTTTAATGTCTCCTTCAGAAGGTTTAATAAGCCCAAGTAACATTTTTAACGTAGTTGTTTTTCCAGCTCCATTTGGGCCTAAAAAACCATAAATTTCTCCTTCTTTAATATGAAGATTCACCTGATTCACACAATGTATCGTTCCGTATGTTTTTGATAGGTTATGTGTTTGAATAATAACTGAAGTACTCATATCAAAAGACAACTCCATTCTATTTTTATCAATATTTCCCTTCTCTTTTCACTGTAATGAATACACCTTTCCTTAGTCTAAAGAAAACCTTACAACAACCTTAAATAAAAAAAGGGAAAAGTGTCTTTTTAAAGTGCACTTTTCCCTTTTTCTAAAGAAAAACTGTCATTATTGATGGTTATTTATACTCTCTATATAAGTTCAATTTTCTATTCGTAGCGTTCTTGTTAAATGTTAATCTCAATTATGATTTACTCCTTCTCTCCATAAGTTAACATAATAATATTATGTTAACTTATGGAATATCACAAACCAATGAATAACGAAACAATTGTAACGATTATTCATTTTTTCACTGGATAACAAATTTCTGTAATCCACTTCGTAGGATCAGATTCCATTGCTGGACTCACGTGGTATATATTAAACATCGGTCCTGTAATTTTATATTTTTCAGATTCAATCCATTTTGCCGCTGCTTCGTTAACTGCTGTCATTTGTTCATAACTTCCGTTCACTGTAATAGAGGCAACAAAAGATGAATCGACTTTTTTAAATATGGTTTCTTTCGTATTTTCATATTCCCCTGTCACATTTATCTGTATTTCTACATCTACATCTTTTTCTTTATATTCATTATCATGAAATATAGCTAAGCTATGTCTTGGATTCGCCATATTTATATTTTGTCGTTTTATTTCTTGCATCAGTATATTCCATAACTCTCCTTCACAATGATAAGATGGAATCACTTTTCGAACACTTGCTACTTTCCTTCCAGGTATCTCTTTCAAAGAAACATGATAGTTCATTTCAATAACATCCTCTCTCATTATTTTCATTGAGTCTTCGAGAAGTCGCAATTGTTTTTGAAGGGCTTTCATTTCTTCTCTTATTTGAGACGTACGATGAACAAAGTGTTCTGTCATAATTTCTATATTATTGTTTTCTAATATTTCTTTAATAGTAGTGAGACGAAATCCCATATCCTTCAAATTTTGAATTTGATTTACTTTCTGTAATTGTGCTGCTGAATAATAACGATAACCAGTTTGCGCATCTATTTTTTCAGGCTGCAATAACTCCATGTTATCGTAATGTCTCAACATTCGAATACTAATTGAAGAAAGTTTTGAAAAATCCCCTATTTTAAACATTTGTTCCTCCTGTAATTTCCATTTATTTCGAAGCTCAACTCAAGCTTAAACAATGACATAATGTGAGAGTCAATAAAGAAGATATAAGATATAAAAACCCATCCTTTTATTTTGTTTAAAATCATCTTTTATGTGATAATAATTATATAATAAATAATTTATTTTCGGTTATTAATTCAACTGATTGTATATAAAGAGCTGCTAAAACATACTTCTCAAATTCCATCATTAACAAATAAAAACACAAAGGATTATACCTTTATGCTTTTATAATAAAACATATATCCTTATATTTTTCTTAATTTGAAATGAACGGACACTTTTGTACATATATACGATCTTTAATTTGCTTGATGACAAAAGGGGCGATATCTCCATTTTGAATTTTAATCCCTGGTACATCTACTACATTCTCTTTAATCGTTCCAATACCTGTCCCTTCTACAACAAAAGGTAATCTAACAACTGTCCAATCTATATCGCTATGTTGTATAAGGCGTAATTCTTTATATTTATCACTCATCATCTTTGGAAAAAACAACCGAAATAATACGGCTCCTATTTTGTTTAGGATACTTTTTTGGTCTCCTTTTATATCCAATGATCCTCCAGAAATTAAAATATACCGTTTTATTTTATATTCATTCATTACTTTTAAAATATGACTTGTCACGGTACTGAATATGTAAGACTCTTTTTTAGGCTGACCTACAGCATTAATAACAGCTTGACAATCTTGAAGCAGTTCTTGTATAGCATAGAAATCACGCGCATCTCCCTGTATAATTTCCACATCTTGATTATATATTGTAAATTTTTCTGGATTTCGCGTTAAAATTCGTACTTGATATCCTTCCTGTAACGCTTGGTGTACAAGAAATTTTCCAGCTTTTCCATTTGCACCAATCATCGCTATTGTATCCTTTGTTCCCATATCTCGTATGAGGCTCCTTTATATCTTATTTATGTGTAACAGTTCTCCCATGCATTTGCAAAAAAGAAAGTAAATATTCACAAGATTTCTCGCACGCTAATTGTTTAAAGATTTTTTGTTCTTCCTCTGTTTTATCATTTGCTTGATCGGAAGCCGCTTTTAAACATAAGAATGGCTTTTTATTTGCATGGCATACATAAGCAAAAGCAGCTATTTCTTGATCAACTGCTAATGCCCCATATACAGTATGTAACAAATAGCGCATTTCTGAACTGTGAATACGCTGGTCGCCGGATAAAATTGTTCCAAAATGAACTGGCTCATGAGGACGCATTTTCTTTATTTGTCTGACAAGCGCTTTCGTTGTTTCAATCGGCGCTGTTCTCCCAGTATATAAATCAAACTGATTTTCTCCCGTTCCAGCAGCTGGTACATCATGCTGTAAAGTATGAAGAGCTACAACGATATGACCATTCTTCACTTTGTTCGATAAACTATCACAAATTCCCGTCATAAAAAGCTCTTCAGGCTGGAATTCACTAATTAATAATTGTACACAGCTTGCACAACTAACTTTCCCAACACCAGTAACAACTGATATAATTTCTAATTCATGAATAGAATGAAAATGAAAGTCCCAAGCCGCTCGTCTTTCGACACGTTCGCTTGGACAATATTGATGCAAATACGTAAGTTCTGATTCCCATGCAGATACAATGGCAATACGTTTCATTACATGCTTCACTTCCTCCTATTTTCATTTAAACAATGTTGCTATATGATCGAGCTCATAATCTGGTATCCACTTTTCATATTTATTATATAAATGTCTTATACTTTCTTTATTCTTCGCAATTACTTCACATCCTCTATCATCATAAATAAACATGATAATATCTTTCGTTGCATTGATAAGAAAAACGTCAGGATACGAAATATCTGCTCTTCCACCTAAACGCGGATAGAGATTAGGAAAATCTTCATGATTCATAGCTTTTATAAGTGGTATATACTTAATATCTTCTGCCAAACACTGTAATAAAAATTGATATGTACAATATAACTCTGCGTCCTCATCATCAAAGAAATAAGGAAACGTTTCTTGCCTCAGTCGAAATTTTAACTCTTTCTTTTTCAGAAATCGGCTATATAGCCTTAATTTCTTCTGTTTTCTTAATCTCTCCTTTTTAAAGTGATAAACATTTATTACTAAAAACATCATATCTTTTGCAGAAAATATATCTTGGAATAATAGTGTATTATATTTATATATTTGAGAAAAATACTTGTTGTTACATGTAGCAGTACCACACTCATATGGAAAAATGCCTTTTCCAAAGTCAAAATGAAGTTGGGGTACGGCAACCATTCCTTCTTTTTAGAGCCACTCACAAAAGTCGTCTTTTTTACATAATGTTGGTTTTAAATAAAATTTGATTGAAAGACAACCCCAAAATATCTGTTTAACAGTATATAAAAAGACAGAATTTTAAAAATATTAATCAAAATTCTGTCTTTACTTACTAATTGGTATATAACTTAAAAAAGTTTAACTACTTTCATAATTTTTTCAACTAAAACATCCAATCCTTTAAAGTACATACTTTCACATATCCTGTTGCAAGCAATGTAGAATTGGATCATTAAAAAATATTTTTTGCTAAATCTATCTTCAATAAACAATCGTCTTATGCACCATTTTTTATATTCCTATTAATACAATCAATATATAGTACCTTATTGTTTTCTGAATCAATAGTTATTAATAGAGAATCAGACATTTCGTTAAATAGTTTAAGGATTTCTAATTCTTTTAGGTTATTTTTTAACTCCCATCCAATTGGCAATACAGTAAATGATGCCTCCGTTAAATAGAATGTATTTTTAATAAACCACATGACTCGAGTTAAATCTGAATTGATAATGGTAGGAGGTTCTATATATTCCTTTAACACTTTATATTTTACTTGTTGTTTTTCACTTATATTTATATATCTATCCTCTATAGATTCTTTTTCTGTCAAAAAATATAGTTCTTGAACAATAGGATGGATGGCATTATTTTTGAGCATATCTTTAAACTGATTTTTTGAAAAGGATTTTAATTCCTGGAACTGAATACGTTTTAATTGGTTATTAACATATATTTTTTGGACTTTATTAAAGTGATTTGCAATTTCATTTGTCACAATATCCTCTATTTGGGGGCTTGTGATAGGTATAGCAGATAATAAAGTTGGCACATCGTACAGTATATGATTTGCCATAAATAATTGTGCTAGTATAGATATATTATTATCTTCTCTTTCTAAATGTACACTTTGTATTCTTAATTCATCATTGCTATTTACAGAGTCCATTTCAAAGGACTCCTCATTTAATGGATTGACAGACACTTTTTTAAGCCAATTCATTTTCATAGACTCCTTTCACGAATAAAAACGATGTATGCAAATGTCATACATCGTTCTTTATTTTCAAATCTGTTAATTGTTCTTATTTAACAGTGAAGTTTCTAGATGCAACATTGGCAACATTGTATGTTCCTTTTAGACCAGTTACTGTACCCCATAGTTCAGAATAATATGTACCGGAACCAACATACATTTCTGATTGGCCATATACTGTGCTAGAGACCCCTCCATGACGGAAAAATTGTTTATCACTAGCAACATAAATATTTTTTGGCATATAAATATAGACTGTGGTAGATACTGTGCTAATTTTATCACCAAATAAATTGTACGTAGTCACATGATGCGATGCCATGTCCTCCATCTCTACAAGTAACTGTGGCATTTCCACTTGAAAGGGCTGCATTGGAAGTATCTGAATCAACAGAGTTTGTAGTAAAAGCTGGTACTAACTCATATACAGTAGTAACAGTATTTGGTTCTTCAGATTTTTTCTCAAGAATAGGAGTTGTTTCATTTACTTCTGCAAAAATGTTTGGAGTAGGAAAAAGACTAATTGATACAAACAATACAGCAAGTAGAGCAGTAATAACCTTCTTCATAAGTTCCCTCCTAATTTTATTAATACTTAAATGCTAACACCATCTTATGAAAAATACAATATATTTAAAATATTAAGAATATTAAGTGAGAGTATTAATTCAAAAGAAAATTACATCAGTAATATTCTAAAAATCCATATATAGTAAGAACAAAAAGAATCCATTCCCAAAAAAACTAATCAAATTTATTTCAAATTGACACGCAATTTTACTATACCGAACTAGATTTTGGTATAGTTTTTGTTTATTATTCATTGTTCTTTCTTTACCGAACACGTATAATTTCTATATAAAAACAACTTTACCGAACACAATAAAATAAGGAGTATGCTTAATGAATCATATAGACTCATTTCAAATTTATTTACAAGAAGAGGGAAGACGTAATCGTACAATTCAAGAATATGTGGCATCTGTTGTGGCTTTAGAAAAATGGATAGTTGAAAGAACTGGTGAAAATTTCAATCCAGATTTTATTACATCTAGGGATTTACATGAATGGGTATCTTTTATGCAAACGGTAGAAAAATTGGCACCAGCTACAATCAATAAAAGGGTGGCGTCTATTAAGGTGTATTGGTCTTATTTAGCGCAAGCTGGATATTCTACCCTAGATCCTACAACCAAAGTAAAAAGAAAACGAATCTCCCCTTTAGCGCAAGCTCCTAGATGGCTTAGTCGTTTAGAGCAAGATAAATTTTTACATCAAATACATAAAGAAAAAAATACATGGAAAAAAGCGAGAAACCTTGCGATTGTTCAAATCATGTTACAAGCTGGACTCAGGATTTCAGAGGTAGTATCACTAGATATCGAAGATATAGATTTAAAACGCCGAACAATAACCGTAATTTCCGGAAAAGGTGGAAAGAATCGAATTGCCCTTATGAATTTAGAGTTAATGAAAACAGTAGAAAATTGGTTAGTAGTACGAGGTGAATTATCTCAAGTTGCATTATTTCTGTCAGCAAGGCATTCTACTCGGATTACGAGACAAGGAATACATTACCTTATAAAAAATTACTTACATTCTATAGGACTTACAGATTATTCAGCTCACTCTCTAAGACATTCTTTTTGCCGAAATTTAGTGGATGCTAATCAGCCTTTACAAATTATAGCTCAATTGGCAGGACACGAAAGCTTAGAAACAACACGTAGATACATTACACCTAGTGAAATTGACTTGAGAAGAGCAGTAGAGAGTATCAGTTCAGATAAATAATAAAAATAAACTGTTTGTTATGTAGCAAGATTTCATTTCGTTAATAAAGGAGCAACGTTATGGTTAGTATGCAAGAAACAGCTTATCCTAGATTAAAAAGTTGTCCGAATTATAAAGAATTAGAAAAACTTTTTTCACCTACCTCAAGTGAAATATCCTGGGCAAAACAGAAGGCACGTACCCCTTTTTCACAATTAGGTTTATTAACATTGAACATATTGCAAGAAAAGCAAAACTGGATCTACCAGATCAAAAAGAATGGGTTTCTTATCATCGTTCTGGTACAGGGATTCGTCAAATTGCTATGATTCGTGAATATCGCCAAGCTAAAATATTTAATAATCAAGCTCATCAAATTATGTTAAATATTATGAAAGAATCAATATTAGAAAAAAGATGAGAAAAGTGATATTATAAATATCGCAATTGACGAACTTATTAAAAACAGCTATGAACTTCCAGCTTTTAGTACACTTACAAAGGCTGCAGACCACGTACATGCTGAAGCATATCGTACGTTATATCAAAATATATCCGATGCATTAACCATTGAAGAAAAACAAAAGATAGACCAATTATTTCAAAGTATTGAAGGATCCACCTACTCAGACTGGAATGTAGTAAAACAAGATCCTGGACGTCCAACTTTATATCAATTGAGGCGCTGGATTTATCGTAAAAAGCGGTTGGATAAAAGACAGGTAAGATTTAATTTCTATCAACGTTTTCAAATTCCACCGGCTAAAATTGAAAGATTAGCAGCTGAAGCAAAAACATTAGATGCATCTCGGATGAAAAAATTAGAGCCTCATAAAAGATACACATTGGCTGTCTCTTTATTATCTATTCAATTAGCAAATACCATTGATGATAGATGATGTTGGAGAAATGTATATCAAACGTATTGCTCGTGCACATAAGAAATCAGAAAGTTCACTTCAAGAATTGAAAAAAAAGAAAGAAAAACAAATGGACGGCTTAATTACAATTTTACGTAATACAGTGCTTGCTTTTCAATCCAAAGGATCCATAGAAGAAAAGTTTCAAGAATTAGAAAATCTAATTGGTGGAAATCCTGGACTACGTGTATTAGATGAGTGTGAGGATCATTTAGCTTATGCAGGAAACAATTATTTTTCATTTGTATGGCGACACTTAAAAAGCAGTAGAGCCGATTTAATAAAAATATTAGAAACGTTAGAATTCAAGTCGACAAATCAAAATAGAGGCTTAGAACAAGCTATTTTATTTTTAGTCAAACATAAAATGAAGAAATCTGAATGGATTTCCATTCGTGATTTAACAGATTTTACAAATGCTGATGGAGAAATGTCTACGATTGATTTTTCTTGGATACCTGAAAAGTGGTGGCGCTGGATTTGTCCACATCAGCGGAGGAACGTTCCTCTTGAAAAAATTCATCGTCGTCATTTTGAAGCATGTGTATTTTCACAAATTTGGTTAGAATTAAAATCTGGAGATTTATACATAGAAGGAAGCGAAAAGCATGCAGATTATAGAAAACAATTAATTTCTTGGGATGAATTTCAAATAAATCGGGCTACTTTTTGTGAACAAGCAGGGCTTCCTACAACAGCTAAGAAATTTAAATTCCAAGTTTATAACAAACTAGAACAAATGGCTAGAAATGTAGATAGCTCTTTTCCAACAAATAAATCAGTTACTCTTCGTAACGGTGAACCGGTTATTACAAAACCGAAAAAGAAAAGAACATCTCCTTTGCTAAAAGCTGTACAAAAACGTATTGATGAAAAAATGATTCCAATTAATGTGTTAGATTTATTAGGAGATACAGAATATTGGTTGAATTGGACTCGTTTTTTTGGACCGATTTCTGGGCATGATGCAAAATTAGAAAAACCGACTGAACGATATTTAACAACAGCTTTTTGTTATGGATGTAACTTAGGACCTACCCAAACAGCACGTTCGCTATCAAATATAGATAGAAAACATATATCTTGGATAAATGATAGACATATTACAGAAGAAAATATTCAAAAAGCCATTGAATGGATTATTAATGCATATAATCGATTTAAGTTACCTAAGTACTGGGGAAATGGAACTAGTGCCTCAGCTGATGGAACCATGTGGGATCTATACGAAAAGAATTTACTATCTGAAAATCATATTCGCTATGGTGGATATGGAGGAATTGGGTATTATCATGTCTCTGACACATATATCGCCCTATTTAGTCATTTTATTCCTTGTGGCGTTTGGGAAGGGGTTTATATTTTAGACCTTCTAATGAAAAATAAATCTGATATTCAGCCTGATACTCTTCATGCTGATACACAAGGACAAAATGCACCTGTTTTTGGATTAGCCTATTTACTAGGAATCGAACTTATGCCTCGAATTCGTAATTGGAAAGATTTAAAGTTTCTAAGACCAGATAAAGAGTCTAATTATAAGCATATTGATGGATTGTTTTCACAATCAGTAGATTGGAATTTAATTGAAATCATTATGAAGATATGTTACGTGTAGTAATGTCCATTAAAATGGGACGGATTCATCCTTCTACGATTTTAAATAAGTTAAATACATATAGTAAGAAAAATAAACTATATCAGGCTTTTCGAGAGCTAGGAAGTGCCATTCGCACTTTATTTTTATTAAAATATTTATCTGATGAAAAACTAAGAAGCACAATCCAAGCCGCTACAAATAAAAGTGAATCTTTTAATGGATTTGCAAAGTGGTTATTCTTTGGCGGTGAAGGAATTATCGCAGAAAATAATCGAGAGCGTCAAAGAAAAATTATAAAATATAATCATCTAGTAGCAAATTGCTTAATCTTTTATAATGTCTTTCAACTCACACAAATTCTTCATGAATATATACAGGAGGGCAATAAAGTTGATGAGGATGTTTTATCTGATTTAAGTCCGTATTTAACATTTCATGTGAACCGATTTGGAAAATATAGATTAGATTCGAATCGACGTCCGCCAGATATTGAATTTGATATACCTGTATCACTTACCGAAACTGAAGAGGCAAGCTAATATAAAGCAAGAGAAATGAGGATATGAAAACATCACTTCTCTTGCTTTATATTTGTGAGTGGCTCCAAAAAGAAGGAATGGTTGCCGTACCCCAAGTTGGTTCTCCCATTGAAAGTAAATGCTCGGTTTTAAAATGACACCTGGAAAGGTATCATTCATATATTCTTTTATATCCATATCTATGTCCTTTCTCATTCAATCCCTCAGTTAAATCCCAATACGCTTCTTCCAGCCAAGGATGTAATACTTGAAGCGCCTCTTTTCTTTCCCATAAATAGGAGATATATGCAAAAGCAGCTTGCTCCAATGAGGTTTCTAAACCATTTTTCACGCGTTCTATATATGGAGGGACTCCCTTTTGGTCCCATTCTATTTTATCCGCTACAAATAAGACAAGATCCATCGTCGTCGCATGTTTTCGCAAAGTCGTATGGCAACCAATTGCATCTAATATTTGTTCATTTGTCACTTTGAATATTTCTTTTGCGATTCCTTTTGATAACTTTTGATGAATGATCATTGGAAACTCTCGCTCTTCTTGCAGTATGTCTATTCCAAATGCTTCAGCAGCCGCGATACGTTGTTCATTCGGAAAGATGGCACTAATATCATGTAAATACCCTGCAATAGCTGCCTCTTCTTCATTCACATGAAACTTTCTTGCCAATTTACGCGCTTCATTTGCAACACACATAGAATGCTTATATGTAAACTCTTTTTCATATTTTAATAAAAAACGTTCCATATCCTCTTCTATGTTTCCCGTTGGTTGAAATGCATAGATATCATTATACTTCATAAAAAATCTCACCTCATGATTATCTTTTCCTACAATGAAAATGTAAACACTCTTATTTGTTATTGTATTCGTTATGTATGTTTTAAATCCTTTTAATACGTTACATGAAATTTTATGAGGAAACGTTACGACAAAACATCTAAATGTTTGCTATTATAGTAATGTTGAATCATTGTAAAGAAAGGAATTACATATATAATGAATAAAAATATATTAATTATTGATGATGATAAAGAAATTGTAGAATTACTTGCGGTTTATTTACGTAATGACGGCTATGATATTTATAAAGCTTATGATGGTGATGAAGCTTTACAAATGCTATCCATGTATGAAATTGATCTTATGATTTTAGATATTATGATGCCAAAACGCAATGGATTAGAAGTTTGCCAACAAGTTAGAGAACATAATAACACTGTTCCAATTCTTATGCTGAGTGCCAAGGCAGAAGATATGGATAAAATATTGGGACTCATGACAGGTGCAGATGATTACATGATTAAACCATTTAACCCATTAGAATTAATGGCTAGAGTCAAAGCCTTACTACGGAGATCGTCCTTTCAACAAACGGTTTCTCAAGTAAATGAAGACGGCATGATTCGCATTCGTTCTATTGAAATACATAAACATAATCATACCGTAAAAGTAAACGGGGAAAATATTAAACTCACTTCCATCGAGTTTGATATTCTTTATTTACTCGCTAGTAATACAGGAAGGGTATTTAGTTCAGAAGAAATATTCGAGCGTGTTTGGAATGAAGATGGGTATGGTTCTAACAAAACGGTAATGGTCCATATTAGTAACTTGCGGGACAAATTGGAAACAGGGATAAATACCGAGAAAATTATTCATACTGTTTGGGGAGTAGGTTATAAAATTGAAAAATGAAACCTTCGACATTTTAAGAGTCATTCCGAAATGGAAAATCATTCTTTGGCTTTTATTAGCCATTATACTGACACCCATTACTGAAATTATTATATATCGTCTCGTGACAAGTGTAATTGATAGTTCCCTCACGCTAACAGAATTAGGAAAAGAGACTGTTAGAATTGTTGGTTATGAAAAGTATAGAGGATTGAAAGAATCCATTTGGGTTATGATGCTATCCTATCTATATTGGTTTTCGATCTTTTCATTCTATATTTATATGTTTTATCGCCACGAAAAAAAATTATATTACAGAGTTTGCATAAAGAGAATGATTGAAGAAATTCGCTATATTGCGAACGGGAATTTTAATCATAAAGTTTCCATTGTGCAACATGATTATTTAGAAGAATTAGCGATTGGTGTCAACCAAATTGTTGAACAACTCAAAGTATCGATTGAAGAAGAACGACAAACAGAACAAGCGAAAAGTGAACTTATTACGAATGTATCACATGATTTACGAACCCCTCTCACATCTATAGTTGGATATGTAAATTTGATTCATCATGATAACTATCGAGATGAAGTAGAACTACGCCATTACATACAAGTCATTTATGATAAAGTCCACCGCTTAAATACATTGATGAATGACTTATTTGAATATACACGCGTACAAAATAAAGAATTGAGTTTACGCTCTGTACCTATTGATATGATTGAACTACTCGGACAATTAACTGTCCAGTTTCGTATTCAACTTCAAGAAGCAAATATTAAATGTAGGCCTTCATTTTTATCCCAAAAACTAATGGTATTAGCTGATGGTGATAAACTTGTACGTGTATTTGAAAATTTAATTATCAACGCCATTACGTATGGAGGTGATGGTAAATATATTGATATTACAGCTTATGAAGAAGAGGATCTGGTCGCAATTGACGTTACAAATTATGGACAACCAATCCCAAGTACTGACTTACCCCATATATTTGAACGTTTCTATCGCGTTGAGAAATCTCGGTCAGCATATACAGGAGGCTCCGGGCTTGGATTAGCAATCGCCAAAAGTATTGTAGAACTTCACAACGGAACAATTGAAGTATATAGTGATGAAGAAAAAACAACTTTTACTGTAAAACTACTTCGATATAAATAAAGTGAAACTTTAATCAGCGTGGGTTTTCTTCATCCCCCACTGATGATTAGCCCTCACCAATCGGGCTGTTACTGCCCTGAAATAGCGGGATAAATATGAAATTTATTTATCTTCAAGATTCGATTTCTTAACGATTAAGAAATCGAATCTATCCTATTTTTACTCACACTTTAATAATTCTTAAAAATTCTTTAGAAATTCTTTACCTTTTCTTACCCCCTAATTAAGTATTCATTTTTACAATAGGAAATACGGAAGGATTTCGAGGGGGAATACTTATGCAATTCTTAAAAAAAGCAATGCTTATATTTCTATCTTTACTCATTACAATAGCTATCGTTTTATATTTTTATATTTATGTAAATGGCCCCGCTATTCAATCGCAGTCAGCGATTTTAATAGATGCTTATTCTGGTGAAATTGTGTATAAAAAGAACGAAAATTCTCCTCTTCCCTCAGGTGATTTATCTAAACTCATGATAGAATATATTCTTTTAGAACGAATACATAACGGTGCCCTAAAATGGGAAGATAAAGTAAACATAAAGGATGATACTTTTCACATAGGAGCGAATTATATTGGTACTACAGCTAAAGGTGATATCACAATTCGCGATTTATTCCATGCAGTTGCGTTAACGGGGAATGATCATGCAGCACTAGCTTTAGCAGAGCACATATCAACAAATGAAGAAAATTTCATAACACTAATGAATGAAACAGCAAGACAGCTAGGATTATCCAAGGATACATACTTTATAAATGTAACAGGGGTTTCAAATAAACAAGAGCAATTCTCTAAAATCACCGCTTTAGATGCCTCTAAATTAGCTCGTCAGTTACTTCATGATTACCCAATGATATTAAAAAGTAGCAGTGTGACCTCTTATCAATTCACCTTCAAAGATATCCATGTATTTAATACAAATAAAATGCTCTATTCGCTTGATAAAAATGTGAAACTGAAAAGCGTTGATGGTTTACAAACAAGTTTTTCACCTACTACCGGCTACAGCTTTGTTGGAACGGCAAAAGAAAAAGATAGAAGACTGATTTCAGTTGTATTAGGTGCAAAGGGAGAAAACAGCTCCTTTATCGAATCAAAAAAATTATTTAGCTATGGTTTCCATCCTACTTATTTCCCATCTTTTCAATCTCTTAAAGATTATATCTCATCATGGCTATCATCACTAACATTCAAGAATTTTTTCATACAAAGTGCAACTGTTTTGTTTATCATCATTATTTCAATGATTATTCATATGCGAAAACAAGATTCAGAGGATTTGTAAATACAAAACCGACTTATACCTTTTCTGTAAGTCGGTTTTTCAAAGAAATCATTTTCTACATGAATCTAGATGTAAGCAATCTTTCTTTTGAAATCTTCATCTCTCATAGATTCTAAGATTCCCCCTATTTAGGGGCATCTTTTATTATTTCAAATGCGATATGCAGTCCCCTCTTTATCACCTTGTCACCAACGGATTTCCCTTTCATTTATTTATCTCTGACTAAAGCCTTACCTATCCGGGCTGTTCTTTCTATTCGGTTTACTCTGCCAAAGAAAATATGCCTATTACTTTCCCTTTTTCTTCTATTACCTTATAAACAAAAGTATCCGCTTTTCTATGATTTGTATTCTTTACATACCTTTATAATTGTTCTTCATTCAGCGGATACATGAATGCTGACTCTTACCCTTTTCTGATCCAATTTATAGGCTATTTAAAATCATTTCTTTCAAAATAAGGAGAATGTTCGCTTTCAAGTTCGATAGTTCCTACCAATCTCTTCTCCAATTGAGAAATAATATCTAAAATTATAAAATAAAGGATTCCATTTTTGCGGATCAATGTGATTTCCACCTTTTATAATATTTGTATGGGCATGTACATGAATAACTTCTGTTTCCACAATTGCAAAAAATGGATCATAATCTGGAATACGAATGTCTCTTACCCTTGCCTCTATTTGCAATGGACATTCTTCTATACGTTGTGGTTTTACTGTTTTCGAAGAAATTGGAGTTAAATTCGCTAATGCTAATTTATCTTTTATATATGTGTATCCCATGTCGCATTTAAATTTCGGAATGTTGTCAGTTCCTGTATAGGGAGCTATTTTTTCTACATGTTCCCATTGAGAAGAGGACGGTAAATTTATAACACATTCTCTATTCACTTTTATATTTTGAATCGCTTTCCCTCCAAGTCCAATTCCTAAAACAATATACTTTCCTAGAGCCCAAGAGGAAGACATCGGACTTATATTTGTTGTACCATCTTCGTTTAGCGTTGATAACAAATACACTGGCATTCCATAGTATAAGATTTTCGGGTATATCTCTTTGCATACATTTTTACCTACTTCTAAGTTCATATTATCACTCCTTACATTCATTCTTTCCTTATTGTAAAACATAAAAATTTCTATTATCATCGAAATATGAATGTAAAAAAGGAGTGAGTAAGTGTGAATGAAAATATCGCAAAAGCCGCCTCTCTTATTAGTGATCCATCACGAGCGGCTATCTTAACACATCTTATGGATGGTCGCCCTCATCCAGCCACTGAATTAGCACGGGTCGCAAAAATCAAACCACAAACAGCAAGTTTTCATCTTCATAAATTATATGACATGCAAATTCTTGAAGTTGAAAAGCATGGTAGATATCGCTATTACAAATTAGTAAATCAAGAAATGGCAGAAATATTAGAAAAACTACTCTACATCGTTCCATTTAAACCTATTCAATCCTTTAAAGAACTAAAAAAACATGAAGAAATTCAATATGCCAGAACGTGCTATGATCATCTAGCTGGAAAATTGGGTGTCAATCTTGCTAATTCTCTACTATATAAACAAGTATTACAAAAGAATGGATCAGAATTTGAAGTCACTGAAATTGGTGCACATTTTTTTGCAGATTTCGGTATAGATTTAGAAATATTACGTAACAAAAGACGTGTATTTTCAAAATGTTGCTTAGACTGGACCGAAAGACAATATCATATTGCTGGAGCCCTCGGCAATGCTATTTTAGAACGAATGCTAGAACAAAATTGGATTACTAGAAAAGATGGATCACGAGCTGTTTACATTACATCACTAGGGAAGCAAAAAATATTTGAAATCTTTTCTCTAGAAATGTAATGGTCATTGTTTATGTTTTTTAATGTATATATTGAAAGAATTACGACAAAAGATTAACCACCTTTTCCAAGTGTACATACATTATTTATATGAGTTTAATTTATTCACATAAAAGGAGAATTTTCATGCAGAAAAAATCTATTTCAATTATACTTCCTGTTTTTAATGAAGAAAAAACTTTAGATCGTGTGTTGCAAGCTGCTCTGCAAATCCATCCTTTAGAAATTATTGTCGTTGCTAATGGTTGTACCGATCGTTCTGTAGAAATTGCTCACAAATATAAATGCCGTGTGTTAAATTTTGAAGCAGCCCTTGGACATAATATTGGACGGGCTATTGGCGCACAGCAAGCAAAAGGAGATATTTTGTTATTTATGGATGCTGATTTTCCACTTGATAGCAATATATTACGTGAATTTCTTCAACCATTAATGAATCATACAGCTGACGTTGTATTAAATAATTTAGACTATATTTTTTATAAAAAACAGCGTCCCCATTCCACAACGATTTGGAGACAAGTTACAAATCAATTTTTTCATCGTCCGGATTTAAAAATCGATTCCCCTATTTCTGTTCCGCACGCGATGACAAAAGAAGTCGTTCATGCCATTGGAGCAGAATCGTTAGGAAACCCAACGCTCGCTCATCTTAAAATACTCCAACATAACTTCCGCATTTCTCGTCATAAACAAATTGATGTCATTTCAATCAATCGCGTAAATCCTCAGCAACATTTTGCAAAGCATAATGAACTTTCCACTTCTGAAAAGCGAATTATCGGAAATCATATCGCTGCTATGGCAGAGTGGATCGATGAGCTAAAAAATCCCCGTGCACATTATTCTGATGGCGGAAGAAGGCGAGATATTGTCGAAGGATTGAAATTAAAGCAAAGTAAGTCTTTTCCTAAAGTTCATGATACAGGCTGGGGCGTAAACACAGCTAACTATGGTGGGAAACAATTATCTATTATTATTCCTGTTCAAAATGAAGAGAAAATGATACAAGCGATTATCCAGGAATCTAGAAAATTAAATCCTTTAGAAATTATAGTTGTCGTTAATGGTACGACTGACAAAACAGCAGAAATTGCGAAAAAACACGGAGCAACGATTGTTATGTATGAAGAAGAATTGGGAAATGATACTGGCAGAGCAATTGGTGCGTATTTTGCACGAGGCGATATACTATTATTTATTGATGGAGATTTTGTAATCCCTTCAAATGATTTACTGCCATTTGTACATGCGGTTGAAAATGGTGTTGATTTAGCACTGAATGATTTAGATCATTATCTTTCTTATCGTTTCCCGTTCTATATTGTAACAGCCTGTAAATACGCTGTTAATCTAGCTTGTGATCGTAAAGATTTAGGAGTTGGTTCTATTGTTGCTGTACCGCATGCCTTTAGTAAAAAATGTATTGAAACGATCGGATTTGACGCTCTTACTTCGCCAGTATACGGACAAGTAAAAGCAATATTAAGCGGATTACAAGTAAAAAACATTCATCGTGTTGAAGTCGATAAAATGAATCGCATTCGCCCTGATAAGCATTTCTCTAAAACTGGCGGTTTAGCTCCTTCAACGACAAGAATTGTCGGTGACCATATAGAAGGTATTTCTTATTTAATTCAGCAAAAAGGCGAACGTGGATTGTTTTAAAAGTTGCTATTATGTAACCGCAATATCCTATCAAAAAGAAAGCCCTAGCAGCGAGACCACCGAAAAAGTCCAAAGAAGTTTAGCACCTACTTATATATAAATGCTTAACTCCTTTCCATTCTCAACATTCTGATAGAAAGCAATTCCTTTTTCAGTGCCTTCGTAACAGCAAGGCTTTCTTTTTATGTAGATTCAAGCTTTGTATAGAAATATTCATACAAATTAAAAAAGCTGTTCTCAATAGAACAGCTTTTAAACGAGCTAACTGTTAAACAACACGTGAAAATGACTCAATTTCACAGACAGAAACTGTTACTCGTTCTCCTGCTGCCACAATATCAGCAGTATGACAATCAACTGATTCAACAGTTCCTTCAATGACTTGACCACTGCTAGTAGTAATTGCTACTGCTACAGCCGTACCTCTTAATGCTCTTAATTTACGAACAATTCCAGTTGTGCAGCAACAATCACATTTTTGATTGCTTTCTTTTTTACACTCTTCGAATTTTTTCCAACAATCATCACAATCATGTCCATAATAACTACCGTTTCTGCCTGAACACTTAGATCTTTTCTTTTCATACCAATAATCATCTCGGTAACCCATAATTTCACCCCTTTATTCTTTTACTATAAAATATGCTAACAAGAATAGGGATGATAGAGACAAAGACATAGGGATAAAGAAAACCAACACTTGCCCTATACTCTATTATATAAACAAAAAATGAGCCTCTTATGAAAGAAGCCCATTTTTTGTTTATATTCGACTCGATTGCAAACCTTGAATGTAAGGAACCACTTCCGGATTGACAAGTGAAGATAAATCTCCTAGTTCTTTCCCTAAGTATGCTGCTTTAATAATTCGTCGCATGACTTTAGCGTTGCGCGTTTTTGGTAAATCTTCTACCATGTGAATATCTTTAGGACATAGTGCTTTTCCAATATGAGAACTCACTAACTCCATTAGTTCTTTCTTTAGTTGATCAGTAAAAGATATTCCTTCTTGTAACACAACAAAACAGTGACAAACCTCGCCCTTTACATCATCTGGCACACCAATTGCTGCCGCTTCTACAATATCAGTATGCTTCATAAGAATCGATTCATATTCCGCCGGTCCAATACGTTTCCCTGCAATATTTAATGTATCGTCAGAGCGCCCTGTAATGATATATTGCTCTCCATCATAAATAACCCAATCGCCATGTACCCATTTATTTTTAAAGCGTGACCAGTATGTATTCACATACCGTTCATCATCTTCCCAAAAACTCTTCGTCATTCCTACCCAAGGTTTCTCTAAGCATAGTTCTCCTACTTCATCTCGAATCAGATTTCCTTGTTCATCTAGTACAACAGCTGCCATTCCTGGTAACGCAGCATTAAAACTAACCGGAGCAATGGGCTTTACAAGAACATTTCCAAAAATCCCACCAGAAATTTCTGTTCCACCTGAATAGTTACAAATTGGAACTTTTCCTTTCCCAACTGTTTCAAAGAGCCACATCCACGGGTCTGGGTTCCATGGTTCTCCTGTAGATGCAAAAACTTTTAAACTTTCTAGTGAGTGTTGTTTTACATATTCATCACCTTTCGCCATCAATGCTCGAATTAAAGTTGGCGAAATACCGAGATGTGTAATTTGATATTGATCTACTGTTTCCCATAATCGATCTGCTTTTGGATAATCAGGAACTCCTTCATACATGACCATTGTAGCGCCATTCATAAGAGAACCGAATAATAAAAACGGTCCCATCATCCATCCCATATCAGTTACCCATAGAACACGATCTCCTTGCTTAATATCCATCCCAAATCCGGCATCAAACGCTGCCTTTAAAGGAAATCCGGCATGCGTATGCACCGTCCCTTTCGGTTTTCCTGTTGTACCAGACGTATAAATAAGCATGAGTGGATCATCACTCTTCATTTCTTCTGCATGCGTAAATGGTTTTTCCTTTTCAAGAATGCTCCACGAAAGGTCATAGTTATGAGGTGTAAAATCATTTCCAGCATGGCGAACTATAACAACCTTTTCAACCGTTGGGCATTGTTCACACGCTTTATCCACTTCATCTTTTAAAGAAACAATTTTGCCACGACGTGAGAATCCATCAGCTGTAATAATCATTTTCGATCCAGCTGCTTGCACGCGTGTCATCACTGCATCTGCTGCAAAACCTGAAAAAATAGGAGAAATAATGGCCCCAATTTTCATAACAGCTAGCATTGCAACTACTGTTTCAGGAATCATTGGCATATAAATTGTTACACGATCCCCTTTCTCAATCCCTGAATGTTTCAAGCCATTTGCCACTTTACTTACCCAACGATCCAGCTCTTCATATGTAAATGACTTTGACGTGCCATTCTCTCCTTCGTACATCAGCGCACGTTGTATTCTTGTTTCTTCTTCCGCTAGCCAACGAGATAAAGCGGATTCTACAACATTGCAAGTCCCCTCTGTGTACCAATGGGCAAATGGGGTGCCGTTTTCTAAATCTAGTACTTCCATATAAGGCTTCATCCATTGATAACCAACTGCTTTTTCTGCTTCGCCCCAAAACCATGCTGTTTCTTCGATTGATTTTTTATAAAACACATCATAATCTTCATAACCAAGTTCTTTCATCCATCCATATAAACGCGTTTTTTCTTTATATTCTTCTGTTGGAAACCAAACCGCTTGTTTCAATGTTTTCCCCTCCTTATGTTTTCGAACAAGAAAGCCCTAAATAGGGCTTTCTATACTGGATAAACTGGATGTTTACGATCTGTAAATATTTGATATTTACTCATGTACATATCAAAACGTTTCTTCAGTTCTTCTCGCAAATCATTTGGATGCACGATGCCATCGATTACCATTTCCGATGCCAAACGATAAATGTCAATATCTTGTTTATACTCTTCACGCTTTTCTGCAATAAATGCTGCACGTTCTTCTTCTGGTAGCGCTGCAATTTTCTTGGCATAAACTGCATTCACAGCCGCTTCTGGTCCCATTACCGCAATAGAAGCAGTTGGTAATGCTAAGCAACAATCCGGTTCAAATGCAGGTCCCGCCATCGCATATAGCCCAGCACCGTATGCTTTTCGCACAACAATTGAAATTTTTGGTACTGTGGCTTCGCTCATGACAGAAATCATTTTCGCACCATGACGAATAATGCCAGCTCTCTCCACTTTCGTACCAATCATAAACCCAGGCACATCAGCGAGGAATAATAATGGAATATGGTAGGCATCACATAAATTAATAAATTTCGCGGCTTTATCAGCAGAATCATGAAATAACACGCCACCTTTCATGCGCGGTTGATTTGCGATAATTCCTACAGGCTTTCCATCAATACGTGCTAAACCTGTAATTAATTCTTGTGCAAACAGTTTTTTCACTTCAAAGAAGGAACCTTCATCAATGATTCGATTAATCAAGTCTTTCATATTAAATGGGGTATTTTGATTCTCTGGAATGATTTGTTCTAACGTTTTTTCGAACTGTTTTGGTTCTTGAGGTGTCGTCATAGGAGTTTTTTCTAAGTAGTTATTTGGAAAGTATGAAATATATTGTCTTGCTTGAGAAATAGCATCTTCTTCTGTTTTACATAAAACATCGCCACATCCTGATACAGAGCAATGCATACGAGCTCCGCCCATTTCTTCTAATGTTACTTTTTCACCGATTACCATTTCAGCCATGCGCGGAGATCCTAAGTACATTGAGGCATTTCCTTCCACCATCATCACAACATCACAAAATGCTGGAATGTACGCACCACCAGCTGCTGATGGCCCAAATAGTAAGCAAATTTGCGGCACTTTACCTGACAACTTTACTTGATTATAAAAAATTCTTCCTGCTCCGCGGCGCCCTGGGAACATCTCAACTTGATCGGTAATGCGCGCACCAGCAGAGTCAACGAGATAAAATAAAGGAACTCGTAATTTTTCAGCTGTTTCTTGAATGCGCAAAATCTTTTCGACTGTACGAGACCCCCAAGATCCAGCCTTTACTGTTGAATCATTTGCCATTACACATACCGTACGACCATGTATTTTTCCTGTTGCAGTTACAACACCATCTGCTGGTAAGTCTTTCTTTTCACAATTAGCAAATAAAGCATCTTCTACATATTCGCCATTATCAAATAATCGTGCTAGGCGCTCCCTGACAAAAAGTTTTCCTTTCGCTTTATTTTGTTCGTGATATTTTGGTGCGCCACCTTGTTTAATTGTTTCAATACGGTCTTCTAATGAATGTAACTGTTGTTTTTGATCTAGCACATTTATTCCCCCTTATAGATTGGTTTACGTTTTTCCTTAAATGCTTGTAACCCTTCTAATCTATCTTTTGTTTGAATAACACCTTCATATGCTTGCTTTTCCATTTGCAATCCGGTATGTAAATCTACTTGAATCCCATTTGAAATTGCTTGCTTTGCTAATCGGACCGCAATCGGGCCGTTGCTAGCAATTTGCTCAGCGATTTCAATCGCTTTCTCTTCAAGTGAATATTTTGGTACAACAAATTCTACTAAACCATATTCCTTCGCTTCTTGAGCTGAAATACGTCTCCCGGTATAAATTAATTCTTTCGCTCTACCGATTCCAATTAATCTTGGTAAACGCTGCGTCCCGCCAGCTCCCGGAATAATTGCAAGGGATGTTTCCGTAAGACCAAGACTTGCCGAATCCGCTGCAATTCTGAAATCACATGCTAAACTTAATTCCGTTCCACCACCAAGTGCTATGCCATTTATCGCAGCAATTACAGGTTGCGTTAACTGCTCAACCATATTCATTGTCGAGCGAATCATTCCAACAGCATGACGCACTTGCTCTTCATTCATATTGGCGCGCTCTTTTAAATCTGCACCAGCGCAAAATGCTTTTTCTCCAGCACCTGTTATCATAACAACGCGAACATTTGCTTCTTCATGAATATGAGTTAATGTTGACTGCAATTCTTCTAATAATGCTAAAGATAGAGCATTTGCTTGTCTTTCACGATTTAATGTCAACTTAACGATGTGTGGGGTTACATAATCAACAGAAATGTTTTGTAATTGTAGCATGTTCTCACCTACTTATTGTTTTATGTTGAAGCGCTTTATACACATGACTAGGTAATTCAATATTTAGTTTATTTTGAATAAATTGACTGGCTTTCCACAACTTTTCTTCATTTATATTGGTTTGTACACCTAACTTATGAAGCATATGCACGAGGTCATCTGTTGCGACATTTCCTGAAGCTCCTGGTGCATAAGGACAACCACCTAAACCACCACACGAACTATCAAAGGTTGTAATTCCGCATTCTAAAGATTTTACGACATTTGCAAGTGCCATTCCATATGTATTATGAAAATGCATAGCAAACTGAGAAGCATCATACTTCTTTAATAAATGCTCTAGTACTTGTTCTACTTGAAACGGATTTGCTACACCGATTGTATCTCCTAGCGAGATTTCATAAATACCATATGAAAAGAGTTGGTTGCATAATTCATCTATAGCTTCTATACTTACATTTCCTTCATATGGGCAACCAAATACAGTAGACACATACCCTCTCACTTTTTTACCAGCAAACTCAGCTTTTTTCGTAATATCTTTTATGACTGCTACTGCTTCTTTAATAGATTTATTAATATTACTTTTATTATGAGATTCACTCGCTGATAAGAAGACATTCACCTCATCAACATCTTGCAAAAGAGCTCGTTCCAAACCATTTTGATTTGGAACAAGCGCAGCATATGTCACATTTGATTCCCTCTTTAGCTCTGTAAATACATCACTTGCATCCGCTAAAGCAGGAACCCATTTTGGGTGAACAAAAGAGGAAACTTCAATGTATGATAATCCTGCTTCTGTCAGTAATTGAATCCATGTTACTTTATCTTTTGTGCCAATGATCTTTTTTTCATTTTGTAAGCCATCTCTTGGCCCAACTTCCTTAATGACAGCAAAATTAGGTAATTTCAATCCATTTCACCCCTCATTTTCACTATTCAATTTCTACCAATACATCTCCTTCGTTAACAAAATCGCCTTCTTGAACATGTATTTTCATAACCGTTCCAGCTTCTTCTGAAACAATTGGAATTTCCATTTTCATAGATTCTAAAATGACGACATCTTGTTCTTCCTCTACCGTATCTCCTACTTCCACTACAATCTTCCAAACATTACCTGCCATCGATGCATATACTTTTGTCATCATTTTTCCCCCTTTAATAGTGATACATCTTATTTTTTCACAAGTTGTTTTGTTACAAATCCAGTTGTATATACTCCGCTTTGAAATACTTCATCTCCTAATACTTGGAGTAACATCGGTGTATTCGTTTTAATCCCTTCTACTTTCAATTCTTGCAGCGCATTTTGTAATTTTACAATTGCTTCATCACGCGTCTCACCATGCGCAATGACTTTCGCAATCATTGGGTCGTAAAAAGGTGTAATTGTTACGTTATTTTCTAAAAAGTGATCGATACGCACATGAGTTGGTAACGTTACATTCGTAATTGTTCCTGGTGATGGGAAGAACGTCTTTGGATCTTCTGCATAAATACGCGCTTCAATAGCATGACCATTGCGGTTTATTTCTTCCTGCGTAAAGGATAATTTCTCACCATAGGCAATGCGAATCTGTTCTTCAACGAGATCCAATCCTGTAATCTCTTCCGTTACTGGGTGTTCTACTTGCAATCTCGTATTCATTTCCAAGAAATAAAAGTTCTTTTGATCATCGACAAGAAATTCAACTGTACCAGCATTTGTATAACCGAGAGCTTTCGCTGCTTGTACAGCAACTTCTCCCATTTCTTTGCGCGTTTTTTCATCTAAAAACGGAGAAGGTGCCTCCTCTATTACTTTTTGATTTCGGCGCTGGACAGAACATTCACGCTCCCATAAATACACTGTATTACCATGTGTATCGGCAAGAATTTGAATCTCAATATGATGCGCATCCGCAATGTAGCGCTCTAAATACATTTCACCGTTTCCAAAGAAATTTTGAGCTCTTGTTTTATTACTTTCAAACGCCTTGGTGAGCGTTTGCTCAGTTTCCATCAACTGCATTCCAATGCCTCCGCCTCCAGCCGATGCTTTAAGCATTAACGGATAACCAATTTGCTTTGCAATTTCAATTGCTTCTTCAGCCGTTTCGATATTTGTTGTAATCCCAGGTACAACTGGAACATTTGCTTCTTGCATTGCCAAACGAGATTCAATTTTACTTCCCATCTTAGCAATGATTTCTTCAGAAGGTCCGATAAATACAATTCCTTCTTCATGACACCGAATCGCTAAAGATGGGTTTTCTGATAATAATCCATACCCTGGATGAATTGCTTCAGCATTTGTTTTCTTGGCAATCTCTATAATCTTTTCTAAGTTTAAGTAGCTTTCTTGCACACGAGGTCCACCTACTAAGTACGCTTCATCTGCTAATTTGACATGAAGTGCATTTTCATCTGCTTCTGAATAAATCGCAACGGTTTGAATACCAAGTTTTTGACATGTTTTTATAATACGGACTGCAATTTCTCCACGATTTGCAATTAATATTTTTTGAAACATAGTGAGTCCTCCTTTTATCTACATCCTAAATGTCTAGCAATCACAAGACGTTGAACTTCAGAAGTTCCTTCACCAATTTCTAATAGCTTTGCATCACGTATATGTCGTTCTACCTCATATTCACGCATGTATCCATATCCACCATGAATTTGTACTGCTTGATTTGAAATACGACTTGCCGCTTCAGAGGCAAACAATTTTGCCATAGCTGCTTCTTTGCCGAAAGGCTTATCATGGTCTTTTAGCCAAGCTGCTTTATGTACTAAATTTCGCGCCAACTCTATTTCAGTCGCCATATCAGCTAGCTTAAATTGAATCGCTTGGAAATTTGAAATCGTTTTTCCAAATTGCTTACGTTCTTTTGCATATTGCAGTGCACGTTCAAACGCAGACTGTGCGATTCCTACAGCTAATGCTGCAATCGAGATACGTCCTCCATCAAGTGTATATAAGAATTGTTTAAAGCCTTTATTCACATCACCGAGTATATTTTCCCTCGGTATACGTACGTCCTCTAATACAATTTCACAAGTGTTAGATGCACGAACACCCATCTTATCGTAAGGGCTTGAAATGGTAAGTCCTTCACTAATCGTTGGAACAATGAATGCAGAAATCCGTTTTCTACCGTTCTCATCAACACCGTTGACAGCGGTTACAATGATTGTGTTTGCGTATTCTGCGTTTGTAATCCAACATTTCTCACCGTTAATCACATATTCATCGCCATCTAAAATCGCTTTTGTTTGTGTTCCACCTGCATCTGATCCCGCATTCGGTTCCGTTAATCCAAAAGCGCCCAATGTTTTCCCTGATGCCATGGGAACTAAATATTTTTGCTTTTGTTCTTCCGTACCGAAGTAATAAATCGGCGAAGCACCTAACGAAATTGTTGCAGCATAACTTAAGCCTGTACCACCGCAAGCTCGGCCAATTTCTTCAACGGCTAATACGTACGATAATGTATCGCCACCAGAACCGCCATACTCCTCTGGGAATGGGATGCCTAGCAAACCTAGTTCGCCCATTTTTTGAAATGTTTCATATGGAAATTCTGCTGTCTTATCATAGTAAACAGCCTTCGGAGCGATTTCCTTTTCAGCAAAATCACGTACCATTTCTTTAATCATTTGTTTTTCGCGAGTTAGAGTAAATTCCATTCCGCTACACACCCCTTATCGAATATTGAGTTTCGACAGCGTGCGAGTTCGTACTACAACCATTGCTTTTCAAAAGATACGAAATAGTAGTTAGACAATTGTTATAATTCTGTCATAATTTAATTTTAAAACAGAATCTGTACTTATGCACAAAAAAATTCCTACATTGTTCTACAACAACATAGGAATTTCCGTGTCGAATTATGCGGTTTTCATACTCTTCTTCGCATAGTCCTTCTGCCAATGCTTCAAATGAAAGTTTCCCATCATATATTATCCTCGTCAAAGTTAGATTGTCTATGATGTTAAAGTCATCGCAAGTTGCCTGAGTGAAATTTCATTCTATATATATTCGTGCAACAATCTTATTTTTTCTTTCCCTTATATTTTAAAGTACCAAAAATACACTCCCATGCGTTTGTGTTCAAAGTATAGCACGTGATACGAATAGGTAAAAAAATAATGTTTAATTCCCCTGTCTTCTGAGCAATCATAATTTGTTTCCGTTCTTTCTATTTTTGTTGATTATCTAACATAAATAATGATCTATACTATAATTTGACTAAAATGGAATGCAATCTTTCAATTTACTTCTTTCTTAAAGCTTTCTATTCAAGTGTAATAAAATTCGACAATCAATCTCCGGCCTCGGTTGCAATATACGAAAAAATTTTTTCGTACAACCTTATTAAACAAGTTAGCCCTGTCCTTTTATTCTATATAATGGTGTACATTTCTAATTCTGTAGCTCGGAACATGAATATTTCAGTACATTTGTAGGTGGTTGAACAAATCATTTTGAATTGTGAGCACCTAACAATATTCAAATCATACTATTTCATATTCATTCGCAATTTATAAACTACGTTTCTAAATTTAAATACTTTCTAATTCTAGCAAGATCACAGGAATACTCAATTACTAAATGTTGAATGGATAAAATGATTTTTTCAGGATATAAGTGTGCATGTTTTAATGTTTCGGTATATTTTTCAAGCCTTTTTTCTAAATATCTTATAATTTGTTCAGGATGATTTACCAACAAACATTGACAATAATAATGAATTTGCTCTTCAATCTCTGTATATTCTTCAATTTCAAATTCTTTATGCATAAGTACACTCCTCTAAACCATTTTTAATATAAAATAATCCATATCCCTTTAAATAAAACTGATTATTTAAACTATTTATACTATACCAAAGAAAAGCCTCAAAATTTGTTAGTTTATGTAGCGTATCACAAATTTAACAAAATTGTAATGGATACTTGTACTACAAAAGCGTACAGATTTGCATCAAAATTTCCGGATTGCAATATAATTATATTAAGTTTAATCTTGTATATTTTTTACACTTCTCCCTCATACAACATATTTTAAGGTGTATGTTTTATAATTTTTGGGTTTTAAATACAGTATGTGAAATTATCATTCTTAATGAATTCAATTTGTAAGTTTCTTAACAAAAAAAGCCCTAAAAAGGCCCTTATACATAACTAGATTACATAGTCTATACGATTGTACTCAATTACTAGATAAGACAAAGAATTCTTTTTCTAACCCTACATGTTCCCAAAAGGATTGTGCTATGTGATTATCTAAATCAACATGAACATACACATCGAAAATATAATTCACTTCAAACCATTTCATTATATTCTCTACAAGTTCTTTACCTATCTTTTGTTTTCTATATTTTGGTACCACATATAATTCATCTATTTGCCCATATTGGGTATTTGTCACTAAGTCTTGTTTCATAGAAACTGTTCCGAAACCGATAATATCATGATCCTTACCCACTACAACAAAAACCGCTCCAAAATTCGATTGAATATATTGTTCTACTAATTTTTGTACATTTAACTTTTCACTTTGTTCCAATTCGCACTCTGCTGTTTCTAAACAATTATCGTTCCAGAGGCATATAATATCTTGAATGTACCGTTTATCATCAATCACATTCATTAATTGTTTGCATAGTATAGCCATTTTTCCCCTCCATGAATGAAAATGTTCATCATAACGTATTTCATTACGAAATAGCAAACGAATTTCAAATTTTGAACATTCAAAAAGCAGTTCCGGTACAATACCGGAACCATCTTATAATCGCTTCATTTTTGATCCCGCTATTTTAGTGGTAGCCCGCTTGGTAGGGTCTTATAATCAGTAAGGGATGAAACCCCACTGATGAAAGTTTCACTTTATTTCACTAGCTCTTTTGTTTCTCTCAGCACGTCAATAAAGTAACCCCAGTTATTCATAACCGATGAAATGCTAATATGTTCGTCTGGTGTATGAACATTAAAAATATCAGGACCAAATGAAATCGCATCTAGTTCCGGCATTTTTTGTACAAATACACTGCACTCAATACCAGCATGCACTGCATAAATTTCAACATCTTCGTTATATTTTTCTTGATGCACTTTTTCAAACAAATTACGAATTGGAGAGTTTGGATTGTATGGCCATTCTGGATATTCAGATTCTTTCTCGAATTGTGCGCCAACTAACTCCGCAATATGCTTAATTTTATTTACAATATGCTGTTTTAAAGTCGCTACAGAACTTCTCACTTCATTTTTTAATTTAATTTCATTCTGTAACGTTTCAATCACTCCTAGGTTTGTCGAGCTCTCAACAAGCCCTTTAATATCCATGCTCATGCTTTGAATACCATTTGGGATTAAGAACAAAGAAGAAATGAGTTGTTTTTGCGTTTCCTTTGCAAATACTTGATTTATTTTTTCTTCTACTTTTGTTAGAGAAACATGTACATCTGGGTCTACAGCGCGTAGCTCTTCTTGTAGAATACGCGTCCACTCTTCTACTTTTCCTTCTACTGTTTCTACATCGCTTTTAGCGAATAGAATTGTTGCCGCACTTTCACGCGGAATGGCATTTGTTTTTAATCCACCGCGAATATCACTTATATAAAGTGACACTTCATTCGATAAATCATAAAGAACGCGTCCTAATACTTTATTCGCATTCCCACGTTGCTTATCAATTTCCATACCAGAATGGCCACCTTTTAGCCCTCCTACAGATAGACGATATGTCTCTAATTCTGCTGGTGCTTCATCCCAAATAATAGAGATTGTTTCAACCGCTTTTGCTCCGCCAGCACTGCTTACTAATAGTTTGTGATCCTCTTCAGAATCAATATTAATAAAGATTTTTCCATCGAAATGTTTTGGATCAACAGCAAAAGCACCGCCCATTGTTGTTTCTTCCTCTGTTGTAATAACAACTTCAAGGGCAGGATGAGCGATATTTGTTGAATCTAATAATGCTAATGCATATGCAACAGCAATGCCGTTATCTGCACCTAAAGTCGTTTCCTTTGCATATAGCATATCGCCAACAATTCTCAGTTCAATCGGATCTTTTTCAAAATCATGAATAGTTGCTTCATTCTTTTCACATACCATGTCCATATGCCCTTGTATAATAATAGTCGGCACATTTTCATATCCAGGAGTTGCTGGTTTTTTTATAATGACATTTAACGCTTCATCTTGCACAACCTCTAAATTGCGATCTTGTGCAAATTTCACTAAGTAATCACTAATTTCTTTTTCATTTCCAGACCCTCTTGGAATCTTTGAAATTTCTGCAAAATGATAAAATACAGGATGCTTCGTTAATTGTTCTAAAGTAGAATACATGTATAAGCTCCTCTCCTAAATCTATAAATAGAAGTATTTTCCTTACTATTATATCACGTTCCTCCCCTTGCGCTTCCTTTTTCATTCTTTTTGACACTATTTGACCGCCGAAATTTTACAATATTACGACATTTTTCGAGAAATATTGCTATAATTTAAAATATAAAGACTTTCTTTTAGAACACTAAAAATGAGGTGAAGTGTAATGAGAAGTGAAAAGGAAATGTTCGATTTAATTATAGGATTCGCTCAGCGAGATGAACGAATTCGAGCAGTTTATATGAATGGTTCTAGGACAAACTCCAATATTCCAAAAGATATTTTTCAAGATTATGATATCGTTTATGTTGTGACAGATACGGCATCTTTTATAGAGGATAAAAGATGGATTACAATGTTTGGCGAGTTACTTATGATGCAAGAGCCAGATAAAAATGATCAATTAAAAAACCCAACTATAGACTTCAAAAACTCCTATGGATATTTAATGCTCTTTACAGATGGAAATCGTATAGATCTTCACATTGAAACAAAATCTGCCATGCTTAAAGACTATGGAAAAGATAAGCTGACGGTCCCATTACTAGATAAAGACAACATTCTACCAACTATCCCTACTCCTACAGATATTGATTATCACGTCAAAAAAGCAACAGAACCTATGTATATGAGTTGTTGCAATGATTTTTGGTGGTGTTTACAAAATGTTGCAAAGGGCATTTGGCGCGATGAATTACCATACGCAAAGCAAATGTTTGAATATGTTATAAGGGCTAGACTAGACGAAATGGTTTCATGGTGGATTGGTATGAAATATGATTTTCAAATTTCTACAGGGAAAATGGGGAAATACTTTAAAAAATATCTTCCAAAGTCTTATTGGAAAATGTATGAGGAAACATATTCAGATTATCGTTATGAAAACTTTTGGCATTCCATCTTTGTTACTTGTGAATTATTTAGAACATTAGCAACAGATGTTGCAGATGTTCTATCCTTTACATATCCTACTTGTGACGATCAAAATATGACTACATACTTGAAACAAGTACAAAATTTATCTTCTCATGCCAATACACTCTTTTAAATCTACTTTCACTAACATATCACATGATAAGGAGCATAAAATGAAAATCAATGTACGTGAATTTCATGTAAACGGACAAACATATAGGATTCGCTCTGCCATACATGCAGATGCTGAAGAATTATCTAAAGTAAGATTACAAATTGACGGTGAAACAGAAAATCTTGACAGAGAACAAGGGGAAGCATTTATAGATACACAAGACTTTGAAAAGTTAATTAAAGCAGATACAGAAAGTTCCAAAAATCTATTCTTAGTTGCTATCGTCCAAAATAAAATTGTGGGATTCTCAAGGTGCGAAGGAAGTAACTTAAAACGACTTTCTCATAAAGTCGAATTTGGCGTCTGTGTTTTAAAAGACTATTGGGGCTATCGTATTGGGAAAAACTTATTAAAAGAATCCATCGATTGGGCGGATGCAAATAACATCAAAAAGATCATATTAACTGTTCTTGAAACGAATAAAAAAGCAATCCATCTTTATAAAACATTCGGCTTTCAAACAGAGGGAATTCTTCGAAATGACAAACTCCTTTCTGACGGTCAGTTTTATCATACTGTTACGATGGGAAGATGGAATGGATAAATTTTTTTATTTTCAAGTAACTTTTTCTAAATGAGCGTATGAAAATAAAAAACTGAAAGAAATGATTCTTATACATTTTCTTTCAGTTTTTTTCCATGGATATATTTTGGTGGTTCACGATCCATCAGTTTTTCTAACCGATTGATATTTTCTGTTAATGCACCTTTCACAAGAGAGAAATCAATGTTTGGTGCTTCTTTCTGTTCCTTAAAAAATGAAAGATTGTTTTGTTTTGTTTCTTTCATCTCTCCTGCCCCCTTTAATAAAAAGACATCATCTCTATCTACTTTTATTATATCTTAAATAGAATCGGAATGCACCGTTATCCTCTTCTTTTCAATTCTTCTTCTAACTCTTCCACTTGCTGCATTGTATCTCCTTTTATTAAAGAAAAATCTGTTGTATCCTCAGCTTCGTCTTTAAAGAAATCATTGCTATATTCTTTTAACACTACCATCACCTCTACGTGATAGTGTAGGAATGTTTCGTTCATTTTATTCAATGTTTGTCCAATTTTATCGAATGTTCGTTAAAAATATGTATAGGAGAAAAGGACAGAAAATCATCTCTGCCCTTACTTACAAAAATAACTATGATGTATTGTTAAATTATATACATTTTCAAAGTCACGATCTTGCAAATTATTTTTTTGTCCATCTATAATAATATAAACGTCTTTTATTATTTTCGCTGGTATAATTCCAATATTTTCAATTTGAACTGCTTTTTGTTCATTCAGTTGTTCAATAGATTCGGGTGATACTGTAATACTAAATTGAGATCGAACGCCTCGGAAGTTTGTATTTAATTCCTCTTCTGTTACAAACACTACAATTTTCGCACCTATTTTTTCAGCATACGTATCAAGAAAAGCATTTAAACTGCATGCATACTCAGCTGCTGTTTTCCATTCCATCGTACCAAATACAGCTGGATTTACATTTTGAATAAGTGTTGTATATATTTCTCCTCTTGCTTTTGAAGCAATAAGCGATCGTTTAATCGATTGAACTGTTTTACCAATATCGCTAAACTTTGCGCCCCAGATTTCCGAAATATTTGGCGTTAAAATAAATGCAATATCAACAAATACAACCATCGCAACAACCATTAAAATATGTTTCCAGAGGGTTAAATCAATTCCTTTCATCATGAAATACATTGTGACTGATGTAATAAATAAACCATACCACGTCTTTCGAATAAGTTGTTTTCTTTCCTCGTATAATTCTTCATTTCTCCAATAAAAGAAAATAAGAAATAAAAAAAAGATTACAAGAAAAAACAAGCCGATTCGAATGCTAGAGACAGTCAATCACATCCCCCTCCATTCAAAAACTTCACACGATATCATTACATGCTTCTTTTGCCTTGATTATGACAAAAGACATGGACAACCTTCTAAAACAATTGCTCGCGCATATACTAAGAAGGAAGCCACGTCTTTTTATAGAATGAATCTACATTTTATATGTAGACAAGCCTGTATTTCAACTTTTTCAAAATATTTTTTTATAAAGAAATGTGTTTTGGAATAACACCTTCTTGTACTTCACCATCCATATTTAAATAGTAGTGACGGACTGGATGTAAATGCTCATCTAATTCATAAACAAGCGGAATACCAGTAGGAATATTTAATGAAACCACTCCATCATCGGAAAGATGATCTAAATACTTCACGAGAGAGCGGATCGTATTACCGTGCGATGATATAATGACTTTTTGATTTGATCGTAGCATAGGTGCAATTTCTTTATGCCAAAATTCTAGTACCCTTTTTTCCGTATCTTCTAAGCACTCTGTCAGTGGAAACTCACCTTTTTTTAATCGCTTATATCTTGGATCAGTGACTTCATATCTTGGGTCATCTTCAGCAAGAGCTGGCGGTCTTACATTTGTACTTCGTCTCCAAATATGAACCTGCTCATCTCCATATTTTTTAGCTGTTTCATCCTTATTTAACCCTTGTAATGCTCCGTAATGTCTTTCATTTAATTTCCATGATTTATATACCGGAACCCAAGCAAGATCCATCTCATGAAGAATGATCCATAATGTCCGAATAGCCCTTTTTAATACCGATGTGTATGCAACATCAAACGTATAACCATTCTTTTTTAAAATCGCACCAGCTGCTCGCGCTTCATGTAATCCATTTTCTGATAAATCCACATCTGTCCATCCTGTAAACCGATTTTCTAAATTCCATAAACTTTGTCCGTGTCGAATAAGTACAAGTTTTATCATATTCATTCCCCTTTCGGAAATTGCAATTTAAATTTTGTAGTACGTACACGTCTAAAGTATTTGGTAATGTTTATTTGTATCCATGTACTCTATGATTCACACATAGTTGCCAAAATACACAGATCAATGATTCCTTTTATTTTTCGTTTACTGGCTCTTTACGTTTGGATGACCATGTATGAAAACCAAGGCGATTATTTGCTAATTCATTCATAACTTGGTGCCAATTTTCTTCACATTTCTCACCAAACGTTGTGAAAATACGTCCCATTTGTTCTCTTTGCACATCGCTTAGTTTTTTCTCTAACTCTGCTCCTGCTTGCGTTAGAACAAGTTGTTTTACGCGGCGATCATGTTCTGCTTCATTGCTTTCAATCAGCCCCTTCTCAAGAAGTTGACGAAGCGGTCCATGAAGAGCTTGTTTACTAATTTCAAGCAAAGACAACAATTCATTTATACTAAGCCCAGGAAAACGAGCAATAAAAAATAAAATTCGATGATGCACACGCTGAATGCCATATTCTTTTATAATTTCATCTGGTTTTTCAGTAAATGTTTTATATGCAAAATAAAACAATGCCAGTGCCTGATTCATCAGTTCTTCTTTATGGTCTGTCATCTAATTTCCCCCTACATGTAAATTATACCACAAATTTCTTTTTCATAGCTAAATCAACCTTTTCGACCTAACATCCACATCTTATGACGATACATGAAGAGGTTGTCCCAAAAGAGTACTTTTCATCAAACAAAATACCATATATAGGTTCAACTCGTTATCATGCGCGTATATATAGTACAGAAAAAGGCGTCCCATAATTTTTGGGACACCCTCATATTTAACGACCGCGTCTTTTTTGTCCTTGCTTTGTTCCTCTCTTCTTTTGGTTTGCTTGATAAGAAGAACTTTGATTTGCTTTTTTCGTCCCGTCTCGTCTATCTTTTGAACGATATTGCCCTGCTTTCTGCGGCTTTTTGATCTGTTTCTTTTTGTCCTTTGTATCACTTGTTCGCTTAGCAGGTTGTTCAATTTCTTGTCTTTGTAAAGTACTACCGATATACTTTTCGATTTCTTTTAAATACATCCTATCTTTCGGAGCGACAAATGTAATCGCAAGACCTGTTCCTCCAGCACGACCTGTTCGGCCAATTCGGTGTATATAGCTCTCTACATCTTCTGGAATATCATAGTTAAATACGTGCGTTACGCCTTCTACATCTAACCCACGAGCCGCAACATCTGTTGCAATTAAATATTGAATTTTTGCTTCACGGAAGTTTTTCATTACTCTTTCACGTTTCGCCTGCGATAAATCTCCATGCAATTCATCACAATTGTAACCGTACCCTTTTAAAGCGGTAAATAATTTCGTTACGCGGCGCTTTGTCCGGCAAAAAATAACAGCTAAAAATGGTTGGTCACGCTCCATGACATAACGAAGTGCGTCTTGTTTTGCACGATCTGTCGTTTCAATTACACGCTGCTTTATATTTTCTACAGTGACTTCTGCACTTTGAATTTGAATCACCTGTGGCTCTTTCATATATCGCTTTGCAAGTTTTTTAATATCTTTTGGCATCGTTGCTGAGAATAACATCGTTTGTTTATTTTCAGGTGTTTCTTCTAAAATGTGTTCAATATCATATAAGAAACCAAAATGCAGCATTTGATCCGCTTCATCTAATACAACCATAGAAACGTTTGATAACACAATTGTCTCGCGGCGTAAATGATCTAACAAACGCCCCGGTGTTGCTACAACAATATGTGTGTTGCCTTTTAATTTTTTCATTTGCTGTTCCACATCTTGTCCACCATATATCGCTAAAACATGAATATCCTGTTTATGGATCAGCATTTTTTTTATTTCAGTTGTAATTTGTAGTGCCAGTTCTCTCGTTGGCGCTACGATTAAAGCTTGTATATCATTTGCATTTGGATCAATATTCTCTAAAATCGGTAATACGAATGCAAGCGTTTTTCCTGTTCCTGTTTTTGCTTGTCCAATTACATCTTTCCCATCCATAATAACAGGAATTGCTTTTTCTTGAATGGGTGTCGCTTCAGCAATTCCATTTTCTCGTAATGTATGTTGAAATGTTTCACTAATTCCAAGTTCTAAAAAATTTTTCAAATCGATCACTTCTTTTCCTTATTTTTCACATTAAGTTTCCATTGTACCATTTGTTTCTCTAAATATGAAAAAAACTTTATCTTCTTTTTTATTCACTATGTATCAATGGAACGAACTTTTTCCTGTTTCTACTTCACCTTTATGAAATCGAAATGAGAAAAAACAATCATAATGGTTATTTTCCTCATTGTTTGGCCACCCTTTTAAAAAGCTATATTTTCATATGCATATATAAGGAGTGTTTACATGGAGAAACAAAAACTATGGAGAAAGTTAAAAACAGGTGCTATGAAGTTAGGGAAATCTGGTGTGTATGAGAGTATTATTTTATATTACACTTTAAAGAAACAAAATCTACCGCTCAAGGCAAAAATGGTTATATTGATGACATTATCCTATTACATATGGTCAATCGATTTCATTCCTGATTTAGCTGCTATTATCGGCATCGGTCTTTTAGATGATGCAATCGTAATTGCTTTGGCACACAAATATATTATGGTTCATACAGATGCAGAAATTCGGCAAAAAGGAAAATTGCAAATGGAATCTTTTTTTAGACATGCACACTCATAAGGCGGTTACCATAACCGTCTTCCCTATTCATATATCTCCTTTTTCCGCCATTAACATATACACTCCTTTTGCAGAGGAAACATCATTTTGAATGAAATGTATTTTCTCTTTTATGTTCTTTTCACAATTTGTTTTAAACTGAGCATATATTTCCGGTACAGAATTTAAAATTCCGCCTTTGACTGCAATAGAAATTGGTTCTTCAAACAGCATTCTCTTATACATATAAGTCGTAATGTTAGCCAATTCTTCGCCTGCTTTTCTGATAATCTGAAACGCATCCGTATTTCCTTGCTTAGCTGCCTCTACCACAATTGGGGCGATAGAAGCTACATGATCTTTCGGTTTTGAATATATAAGTTGTTTTATATCTTCTGGTGTCACAATATGACATTTTTCTTGAATCGCTTTACCAAGTTTACAAAAGGAGATTCCTTTATCATATGCACGTGTCATTCTTTTTAAAGCTTGTAAAGCAATCCAATACCCGCTTCCTCCATCTCCTAAAATATGTCCCCATCCACCGCTATACTCATATCTTCCCCCTTTTTTTCCTAAACAAACAGCACCTGTACCTGCTATCGTTAAAATACCATCGTTTCCTTCTAATAAAGCAGCATGCGCAATGATCGCATCATCATAGATTTCGATTTTCGTCTGATATTTTGTCATAAAACGTTTCTTTAATACATGAATATCGACACTGTTTACACCTGCTAATCCTATCCCTATACAAATACATTCTGTTTTACATAACCTTTGAAAACATTGATCGATTGCTTCAAAAATATGCGATATAGCTCGATTATAGTCCAATAAAACATTGCCAAAACGACTCATTCCTCTGGCAATTTCTTTCCCATTTTTATCAAATGCTATTGCTTCTGTCTTCGTTCCACCACCGTCTACACCAATTATATATTTCACATTCTCACCGACCCTTTCATATGAGATAAAACAACATCTATCCCATCTAAAGATGTACCTTGCATGCAGTCAACAATATACATAACATCCCCTCTATGATTTACTAAAAATTGTGATATACGTAAGCAATGTACAACCTATCAAAAACAGAGTAAATCTTTGCAATAGCTGCCATTTTGATGAATATGTCCCATCTACAAACGAAACAACAACTGTTAGCATAATACTTGCTGACATACTTGTCACAATCCATAAGCTATACATTTTTGATACATGTAGCATTTTTAATAAAGGTGTAAACAATAGATTTGAACAAACGACAACAGATAGAAATAAAAAGACACCCTTATAGCTAAATTTCACATTCATCAGTTCCACCATCTCCTTTGTTTATGCTCAAAAAAGTGAGATCACCGAAATGACCCCACTTCTTCGTTACACCTTTATCGCATTTTCATTATCACTATTTTCTACTTCAAGCATATTTTTATCATACATTTTAAAGAATGGTAGATAAATAAAAAACGAAATTGCAATATTAATAAAGACGAGCACGATTGCTCTCCAATCTCCACCTGTTGCTAGATAGGCACCAATTGGAGCTGGCAATGTCCATGGAGGCATAATATAAGTTGGTGTAACAAGTCCGATTGCAGTTGCAGTATAAGCAACCGTCGCTGTTACGAATGGCGTAATAATAAAAGGGATAATTAATACGGGGTTTAATACAATTGGAAGTCCAAATATAACCGGTTCATTAATATTAAAAATACCTGGTACAATACAAGATCTTGATAATGCTTTGGAATATTTTGATTTACCAAATATAATCATCGCTAATACAAGTCCGAGAGTCGCTCCCGAACCGCCAATCCAAATAAACCATTGATATAACGGCTCTGGTGCGATAAAAGGTATGCTGCTTGCACCATCAGCAACTGCTGCTGAGTTTTTCCCGAGATATACTTCCCATAAAGGACGAGCCACTGTTCCGACAACAGACACACCGTGTATACCAAACGACCAGAAAAATGTAATTAAAAATACAGGTAAAATAACACCAAAATAACTATCACCAGCTTTTACGAGTGGCGCAGCTAGCTGGTCCACTACATGGTGTAAGTCGATACGAAAAACAACGGTAATAATACTCATAATAATAATGACAAAAGCAGCAGGTATAAGTGCTTCAAACGAACGAGAGACAGATGGCGGGACTTGCTCTGGCATCTTAATCATTACATTTTTCGACTTGCAAAACCTTAAAATCTCAACTGATAAAATGGAAACGATCATTGTTACAAATAATCCGTGCCCTCCAAGATTTGTCATTGGGAGCATAAAACCTTTCTTATCGATTAACTCCGGTGTTAAAGTTAGCAGTAATGAACAAACTGCAAGCTGCGCTCCGGATAAAGAATCTAACTTATAACTTTTCGCCAAATTATAGCCAATACCAAAAGCAATATAAAGCGACATAATAAACATCGTTAAGCGATACGGTATTAAAATACTCGTCTGATGTTTAGCCGCCCATACCGAAATAAAACTATCCTTCGGAAGCGGCGGAAAGGCCACGATGAGAAAAAAACTTCCTACAATGATAAATGGTAATGCTGAAATGACGCCATCCCGAATTGCTTGTAAATGCCTTTGTTCAGAAAGCCTTGCCATCGGACTTGACAAGTTATTCTCAAGAAATGAGATGAACTTATTCATCATATCCCCCCCTAACCAATCAATTCATTTACAGCCTTTAATAACGCCGGCCCACCAAGTGGTGTATAAGCTTGCGGCGGAATAATGCCGCACGGAATAGATGCCGCATGTGCCACTTTTTTAATCGAATCATATCGATGCCTTACTTGCGGAGCAACCATAACAACATCCCAACCATTCTTTACCTCTTCTTCTACTTCACTCGTACCAATTGCGTGTACCTCCATACTGCTTCCCTGTTTCTCAGCTTCTTTTTTTAAAGCGTTTACAACAATAGAGCTAGACATCCCTCCGGAACATACAAATAGAACTTTCATTTCATAATCCTCCTATACATTTTAAGTAATCTTTATCCTTTTATAAGGACTGCAAAACCACCAACGAAAGGAAGTTTTACGTTATTACAAATCATATGAAGTATGAAGACAAATTAGTGCTTATGAAATGAAGTTTCAGCAAAAATATTTTTTACAAAAAAGATTCAATATTCTGTTTTCTCAATTGTGAATCTTACATTCACATGATATAGTAGTTCCAATAATAGAATATATAAGGAGGCATACAATGATTTCTAAAAAAAGATTCATAAGTTGTTGTAGCGCTTTTTTATTGATTCCTTTCCTATTCTTCAAGACCACACTCACTGAAGCATCCACTCACTCTCCAAAACATGAATTACGCGCTGCATGGATCGCATCTGTCCTTAACATTGATTGGCCCTCTCAAACTGGCTTGTCTATTGAAAAACAAAAACAAGAGTTTATGAAACTACTAGATGATGTGAAAGGTGCCGGAATGAATGCAGTTGTCGTGCAAATCAAACCAACCGCAGACGCTTTTTATCCTTCAAAATATGGACCTTGGTCTGAATATCTTACTGGGACACAAGGGAAAGACCCTGGCTATGACCCACTTGCATTTATGATTGAAGAATCCCACAAACGAAACCTTGAATTTCACGCTTGGATTAACCCTTATCGCATAACAATGAATCATACGGACTTAAATCGCTTAGCGGAAAATCACCCTGCAAGACAACATCCTAATTGGGTTGTATCTTATGGCGGCAAACTATACTATAATCCCGGCATTCCTGACGTACAAAACTTTATTACAGAAGGCGCGTTAGAAATTGTTCAAAATTACGATATTGATAGCCTCCATATGGATGATTATTTTTATCCGTACAAAGTAGCTGGTGAGGAATTTCCTGATCAAAACACATATGAAACTTATAATAACGGAAAATTTTCGAATATTGAAGACTGGCGCCGCCATAATGTAAATGAACTTGTTAAAAGTTTAAATATGGCGATTAAATCTGAAAAAGCATATGTCAAATTCGGAATTAGTCCATTTGGTGTATGGAGAAATATTGCTGATGATCCAACAGGTTCTCATACAACTGCTGGTCAAAGAAACTATGATGATTTATACGCGGATACAAGAGAATGGATTCAAAAAGGATATATTGATTATATTACGCCGCAAATTTATTGGAATATCGGTTTTGCTCCTGCTGCTTATGACATCCTTCTTGATTGGTGGGTAAAAGAAATTAAAAATAAACCGATTCACTTATATATTGGACAAGCTGCCTACAAAATAAATAATAATTCCGTTCCAGCTTGGTCTGACCCAGAAGAATATCCAAAACAAATTGCACTAAACCGTCAATATTCAGACATAAAAGGCAGTATGCACTTCAGTTTAAAGGATATTAATAACAATCCATTAGGGATTAAAGATCGATTACAACATGATATATATAAACATCCAGCATTAATTCCACCTATGCCTTGGCTTGATAATGATCCACCAAAACAACCTACTTTAAAAGGAGCAATCGCTAAAGATGAAGGAATTGCTTTAGGAATTATCGATGACAGAAACAATGACTCTGCCTACTATGCGATTTACCGCGTAAACGGGAAAGATGACGTTGATATTCAAAACCCGAAAAACTTAATTACAACTATACGAAAAACAAAGCTTGGAGAAATTTACGTTGATAAAACAGCTATACAAGGAGAAACATATACGTATGCTGTGACTGCATTAGATCGCTTGCACAATGAAAGTGTTCCTTCTAGTAAAACGACTGTGAAACCGAAATAATCAAAATAAAATCCCCCGCAACTGGAGCGGGGGATTTTATTTTGCACCTTTTCTTTTACTTATTTTTAAATTTCTCCGTCGCCGCTCTCATCTTCACATTTAAATCATAGTCGATGGAATCGCGAATATCACGCTCTACTGCTTCCATTTCTTTTTGGAAGTTTTGCAAATACATTTTCAGCTCTTCTTCTTTTTCTGGACGTTGTGATGGTGGCAGTTGTGCCACTAGCGACAGCATATCAATTAAGTCTTTCATTAAGAAAGTTTCCAGTTTATGTTGTTGCTCAAACATGCGTTGCTCTTGATAGTAAGGAAGTGCCTGTAAAACTGAAATTGTTATTTCATCAACCGTTCTTTGTAATGAAGGGTTAATAGATCGTTTATAGGATTGAATTGTCTTTAGCGCATCTGGATAACGATCATAAAAATACAATTGATAAAACGACAAATCTGTTGGTTTCATGGATTGCTGCGCTTCTTGTCTTAGAAACTCTTTTACCTTCATTACAGCTACATCCATGTCCTCGTTCGTAATCTTTTTCGTTGTTTTTGCCATACTATGCACTTTTTTCTGTCTATCTTTTGGTAACATCGAGAAAACTTGTTCTCTTGTACGTTGATTTGCTACACAGAAAAGAGTATTAAAAGCTTTCTGTTCTTTTTCCCCTTCCGTACGAATCCAGCGATAAAAGAGTGGATGCTGCGTAAATTCTTGCAAAAATGGTGTCGATTTATTTGAAAGCTTCTCAATAGATTCATGCGCTCGCTTATACGGCTTTGCCCATGATAAATATAGTTTCCGTCCAAAATACACAAGAAGAACAACGATTGTAAATCCAATGAGTAGTAACGTTCCAATTAATAGTAAAACCATTTTTATGAAACCCATCTTTTCACCTCCTCTAATACATCTTTATCTTTTAGGGCGCTGCATGAGCTTCTGTTTCATTTCCTCATTAAATGTATCCAGCTCTATCACAAACTTTTTGCTTGATTCAATAATGCGCTCTGAAGATTTCTCAGATGCTTCAATTGCCGCAAATACATTTTGGAATGATTCGCGCAGTTTCTCCATGCTGATTGCTGGATTTTCAAGCAACTGCGTCGTTTCTTCTGTATTTTGTTTTAAAGCTTGTGAGTTACTTAATACCATCGATTCTATCGCTTCATTTGTCGCGTTCACTGCATCAATCGTCTTACGCTGATTTGTTAAAGCGAGTTGAATCGCTGCTGAAACCGTTACTACGTTTTGCGTCATTGTAATGGCGTTCCGAATTGCTTCTGTTAATTTTTCATTATTTTTCTTAATGATATCTACAGAGGCAATCGATTGTAACAACACGCTTTTCGCTTGCTGCATATTTCTTGTGCGTACAAGAATTTTCTCTAATGCATCATTGATTAATGGAATATCTTTTTGACGCTCTGGATTTTGTTTTTCCGCTTCCAGCATGCTCGCCAATTTTTTTCCTAAATACACTTGTTTATCAAGCGCATGAATCTTATCATAAGACTGCTCTTTTAACATTTCCAGGCCAACTGTATCTTCTTGTAGATTATCTCGGCCAATTAATAATGACCGAATAATTTCCTCAATTTGCTTATCTATGGATTGATATTTATGAACGTATGTTTCAAGCGGATTTTTCTTAAATACTTTAAACATCAATTTCTTCATGCCCGATGCTTTTAATGAATTCGGATCAAGTTCTGAAACTACTTTACGTAATTCTAAAAGTGTGTTTGGAATTTCCTCGTTTTTTCCATTCATCATCGCAGTTACAGGGCGTTTTAACGCGGATAATGTTTGTCCTGCTGCTTGCTGTTCTTTATCACCTAGATCTCCAAGTTGCGATAAAACTTTTGAAAGATCCGTATTTTGTTCACTATTTAATTTCTGTACATAAAGATTAGCTTCTTTATTCAGTTCAACAAGTTCTTCTTCTTTAATAACTGTATCCACAACTTCCACATAATCTTTTTCTATCGATACAGGTTCTTTTTTCTCTAATTCTGTCAACAAAATCGCTCCTTTTATTTATATATGCAAAATGATTTGCACTATATTTCATATATAACAATAATTTCCCATTTATTTTTACAAGCTCCTGCTTATGCAGTCATTTCTATTTCTTACTGTAAGTATACCTTTTTTCTACTTTATTTTCCTCAGACTTAAGACCTAGAAAGCTACGTGCTGAAGGCGTATTCTTCTTTATGTTTCACTGCTCATCGTCTTTATTTCATCCCGCTATTTTAAGGTAGCCCGATTGGCGATTGGCGGAGTTCATAATCAGCGGAAGATGAAGAATCCTCCACTGATGAAAGTTTCACTGTATTTGTGTTTTCGGTAACTGAAATAACACAGCATCTATATATATATATCCATCTTTGACGCTATTCCTTTCAATATCCCGTAATTGAATCACTTTATATCTTTAACGAAACATGATCTCATATCACACTGAATCATTTGACACAGAAGCTTTTTTTATGCCATAATCCAATTGAGAATCATTCAAATTTTTAGTTTCTAACTCTTCTTATTCAATGCTATAACTTCATTTTTTTCTTGCCACAAACGCTCCTTTTTGAAAAGCTAGCAACGCCGTTTCAAATGCATCATCCTCTTCTATCATGTGCATAAATGTAGTTAGTTCATTTTCATGTGAAGTGGCATTATCAATAACGAGAAATCCTTTTGGTTGTAATATGCGCTTTATATGTTCCCACCACCACATATATTGAGTACGCTCTGAATCTAGAAATATAAAATCAAATGAATCGTCAACTTGCGTATCTAAAAATGCTCCTGCCTCTTGATTATGAATATCGATTCGATGCATGAGAATGGCCTTTTCAAAGTTTACAAGCGCCTCCGCAACCCGTTCTGAAGAAAGTTCAACTGTCGTAACGTTTCCGTCTGTTTCTTCACATGCACTTGCTAACCATAATGTTGAATATCCATTTGAAGTACCAATTTCTAAAACTTTTTTTGCTTGACATCCTTTGATAAAAAGTAATAAAAATTGTCCCATTTCACGAGAAATATTTCTTAATTTTTCCTCCCGCTTATCTTTTTTACTGTCATGTTCTTCTCCATATCGCTCAAGTTCAAACAATAACGATTCTAAAGAGCCCACATTATTCATCGCCTTTCCAACAAATTTAATAATAAAAAATTGATGAGAAAGTTGATTCTGTTTGTCTATCTTTCATTATATGCGAAATGCTTTCCTTTTTCCTGTTATAAGACAAAAAAATGAATTTTTTGTGGCAAATTGTTTCATTTTTTGATACAGTTAATTTCTACGTGCATTTATGCCATTCATACTATTTTCCATTTAAAATCCAATCCACTTTAATCGGTATTTCAAGTGTAAAAAGCGCCGTTTTGGACGCATTTTCTTCTAGTAACAATTCATAATAAGAAAGGATGCTTTAAATATGAACGTGATCAATTTAGATGTGGCTAGAAAACGAAAGCAACATAAAAAGCAAATGATAACCATACCGATTATTAAACGAATTTATGAAGAGGACGGAGAGATTAAATTCGAAGTATTAGGCGAAAAAGACGTTCCTCTTGAGCTTTTAGAAAAATAAATCAAATATCTAATAGAACTCCCCCTCTATGTGATTCTGAGGTGAGGAGTTCTTATTTTTATTAATAAAAATAAAGCGCTATCTAGATTACAGATATAAAGTGGAACTTTCATCAGCAACTCTTTTTCACTGCGCATCGAATTCGTACTAACTTGAATAAAAATATAAACCAGAAAATTACATTCTATCTATTTTATACATATCCTTTCACTCCAAATCATTCATTCTATGAAAAAAAGGATTTTTCTTTTTTTCATAGAATGAATGATTAAAAATATAAAGGATGGATATATATGAATAAAATATTACTAGAAAAAGCCTCTTATTTATCTTTCGAGGAACAACATCACTTGAGAAGAGCTATATTATTTGCTAAGCAAGCACATGATGGTCAATATCGCCAAACTGGAGAACCATATATTAATCATCCTTTTGCAGTGACAGAAATATTATTAACTTATAAAGCGGATATAGTAACGTTAATTGCTGCATTGCTACATGACGTCGTCGAAGATACTCCTTATTCCCTTAAGCAAGTTCAATCTCTGTTCGGTAATACTGTCAGTTATATTGTAGATGGATTAACGAAAGAAGAAAAAAAGCACGGGCAAGAAAAAGAGCTATATAACGCTATGAACTTAAAAAAATTTTTAATCGCTTCTCAAAAAGATATTCGTGTCGTAATGATTAAAGTAATAGATCGTCTTCATAATATACACACATTAAGTGTTAAAAAGCCTGCTAAACAAGTTGCTTATGCTAATAAAACATTAAAACTGTTTGCGCCCTTGGCAAAAAAGTTAGGCTTATCTCATATTCAACATGAGTTAGAAAATATATCTTTTCAATACCTTCATAAAGAAAAACATAAGAAAATGCAACACTTTTTAAACGGTTACATACCGACAATGCAAGACGCTATAAAAGATATCCAAGAAAAGATGATAGACTTTCAAGATGCAACGTTATCACTTGAAATCGATTATACATTTACACCTATTTATTCTGCATACTCTCAATTTCAAGAAACACAAGATTTTTCAAAGCTTTCGCAAATATATATTACAACTGATAGTGTAATTGATTGTTATAAAGTACTAGGAATAATTCATCAATTATATACACCACATATGCATGCTTTTGAAGATAATATTGCACTTAAGAATACCCTTTTTAACACTTATTTAAAAACAAAAGTGGAAGTAAATGATAACTGGCAAATCATTTACATACAGACAAAAACTGCACAATTAAAGAGAAATCATGGTATCTTCTCTTTAATACAGAACAATCACGAAAATATTCAAAACCTTTCTTATACCATTATGCATGATGTAATTATGAATAATGGTGTATTAACGGAAGATCCCCTTGCCTTTCAAAGCTTTGTTTCGTATGAGTTATTTGAGAATACAATAACTGCCTATACAACAAATCTACACCCTATTTACTTACCTGAAGGAGCTACAATTATTGATTTCGCATTTAATGCCTTTCCGGAATTGGCGTATTATATGGATGAAGCGCAGCAAAATGGTATAAAAGTACCATTTACAAAAACGATTTCTCATTTAGATATCATTGAACTTCACTTTACATCTACAAAAAATGCTTCAGTACACTGGCTCAATTATGCTCATACAGCGAAAGCACAATTGTTCCTTCAAAACAAACGATTATAACAACAAAAATCCAATGACTCTTCAAAAAGAAGAACATTGGATTTTTGTTTTCACACATCTTTCTATATATTGCTCTCTCTTTCTTATGTCACTTTTAATAGACTTCAAACATATAATATTTGTATATTAAATTGGAGGTGATGAAATCATGAACTATCGTAAAAGTTCCTCTAACAATAAAACGAATCATCCTTCATCCTCTCAACCTTCCAATTCTTCTGAACGGCAAAGGAAATTACAACAGCAAGGATATAAAAAGAAAAAAGGCTGTAATTGCAATAAAAAATAGCTAAACAACTCGTGTACCAAAAGGAGCTTTCTTAAAGATTGCTCCTTTTGGTCGTGATGAAATCCTTCCTTACCTTTCACTTGTCAATTAAAAAAACGATTTCTCATTTGAAGAGAAATTGACTCGTGTACATACCATAATAAAACCCTTCCTTTTCCATTAGTAATGTATGGTCACCTCTTTCAATAATTTTCCCATCTTGAATAACAAGAATTTGATCAGCTTCTTCAATTGTCTTTAAGCGATGAGCAATGACAAAGCTTGTTTTCCCTTTCATTAAACGATTTAATCCAGCTTGAATTTGCAATTCCGTTCTTGTATCAATATTGGATGTCGCTTCATCTAAAATTAAAATATCTGCATCAGCCAAAATCGCTCTCGCAATTGCAAGTAATTGTTTTTGTCCCTGACTTAAGTTAGCTCCTTCCGATGCTATTTTTGTTTCATATTGATTTGGTAAATGTTTAATAAAAGAATGCGCCGAAGCAGCTTTAGCTGCAGCAATGACTTCTTCATCACTTGCATCCAATCGTCCATAGCGAATATTATCCATAATTGTTCCAGCAAATAAATACGTATCTTGTAAAACTACACCGATTTTGCTTCGCAATGAAGAAATATCATACTCTTGTATATTCGTTCCATCAATTTTAATTTGCCCTTTATGAATATCATAAAACCGTGTTAACAAATTAATAATCGTTGTCTTTCCAGATCCAGTCGGTCCTACAAGTGCAATCGTTTCACCTGGGCTCGCTTGCAAGCTCACATCTTTTAAAATCTCTTTTTCTTTCTCATATCCAAATGAAACATGGTCAAATGTCACATTACCTTCTAATTTCTGAACAACAATTGGATTTTTTTTATTTTGAATTTCTGGCACTTCATCCATAATTTCAAACACACGCTCTCCTCCAGCAACTGCTGCTTGAATCGTATTCATAAGTGTAGCAAATTGACTTAGCGGCCTTGAAAATTGCCGAGAATAGTTAATAAACGAAGCAATAACTCCTACTGTTGTCATTCCAGTTAAAACCATAATGGATCCTGTTCCAATAACAAGACCCATTCCTAAATTGTTAATAAAGTTCATACTTGGAAAAATGAACGCCGAAAATGTATCTGCCTTTGTTGCTGAGACTCTCAGTTTTTCATTAATCGCATTAAATTTATGAACGGTTTCTTTTTCTTTTCCGTATAATGTGATTACATCTGCTCCTGTAATCGCTTCTTCAATAAAGCCATTCAATTCTCCTAAATCTTGTTGACGCTTCGCAAAATTTTTCCCACTATAGGCAACTAATCTTTTTGTCACAACAAACATAATCGGAACCGTAATGAGAGTTACAATTGCTAAAATCCAATCTAGTGAAAACATAGCAATCGTTACACCAACAAATGTTAAAGCAGATGAGATAATTTGGACGACGCTCTGCGTTAAAGCTTGATTTAAATTGTCAATATCATTTGTTACACGACTCATTAAATCCCCTTGAGAACGCGTATCAAAAAATCGAAGAGACAATGTCTGGATCTTTTCAAAAAGATCTTGGCGTATTTTTTGGATTGTTTTTAATGCAACATTCACCATCATAAATGTTTGCAACCAAGTTAAAAATACGGTTACACCATAAATGGCTGCAAGGAGTATACACATTTTAACTGTACCATGTAAGTCTCTTGGTATAATATATTCATCAATAATAACTCCTATATAATACGGTCCTAGTAAACCTAATAACGTTGTCACAATTACAAGCATAATAACGAAAATAAGAGCTGCTTTTTGATACCCCATATAGTTCCAAATTCTCATTATTGTACCTTTTGTATTTTTTGGCTTTCCGCCTTTTACGTTGTTACGCCCATTTTTATTTGCAAACTGCCCTTGGAAATTACGCATTTTCTTTCCCTCCTTCTTCATATAAACTACCACCTTGGGAAAGATAAATTTCTTGATATACTTCACATGACTTTATTAAATTTTCATGTGTTCCGTTTCCGACTAACTTGCCGTTATCCAAGACAAGTATTTGATCCGCATCGATAATCGATGAAATTTTTGATGCAATGAAAAATGTTGTTGTTCCTGTATATGTATCCTTTAATGCTTCTTGTATGATTTTTTCTGATTTTGCATCCACTGCTGAAGTAGAATCATCTAGCACAAGTATAGCAGGTTGCCGCACAAGCGCTCTTGCAATAGATAGACGCTGCTTTTGACCGCCGGATAAGTTTGTTGCCCCTTGCGTTAACTGATAGCGATATGCATCTTCTAACTTATAAATAAACTCCGTCGCACAAGCTGCTGCCGTTGCCACTTCTAATTCTTCTGCCGTTGCATTTTCTTTTCCATACTTTAAATTCTCCTCAATCGTTCCTGAAAATAACAATGCCTTTTGAGGTACAACTCCGATAGAAGCACGCAATGTTTGTAAATTATATAATTTCACATTCACACCATCAATGTAAATGTCACCTTGGTCAACATCATACAAACGCGGAAGTAATTTCATTAAAGTAGACTTACCACTTCCCGTAGATCCGATAACCCCTACCTTCTCACCTTTTTGGACTTTAAATGAAATATTTTTCAAAACGTACTCATCGTTTTTGCTGTAACTGTAACTTACATTTTTAAACTCAATATTCCCATTTATTTTCTTAGGCTTATACACATCTACTTCATTCGTAATATCCACTTTCATATCAAGCACTTGTTGTACACGATCAGCAGATGGAAATGCACGTGAAATTTGAATGAATACCATACTAATAGACATAAGCGACATCAAAATAATATTTAAATAGTTAATAAATGCTAATATCGCTCCGACTTGGAGAGTGCCATGAAATACTTTTTCTCCACCCATCCATAATGTAGCTACAATGCCTCCATTTACAACAAGCATAATAATTGGCATCATGAGTGAAATCATTTGCACTGCATACGTATTAACTCCTGTTAAATGCTTATTCACTTTCTTAAACTGAGAAATTTCATACTTTTGTCTTACATATGCTTTTACGACACGAACGCCGGATAAATTTTCTTGTAGTTTTGTATTCACCTTATCTAAAGCTTCCTGTACTCGCTTAAACGAACCGCTAGCTCGCCCAGCAATAAAAACAATCGCAACAAATAAAATTGGTACAACAACAAGTAAAATAGAAAATAAATCTCTTGCTGTAACGAAAACGATCATAATGCTTCCTATAAATAATAAAGGTCCACGGACAAGAACACGCAATGTCATCGTCATCGCTGCTTGAATAGATGTAATATCATTTGTTACAATTGTAAGCAATTTACCAGTTCCAAATGAATCACGATTTTTACTAGAAAATGTCTCAATTTTTGTAAAAACATCTTTTCTAATATCTGTTGCAAAATTCACCGCAGCTTTCGTAGAATACAGCATACAACCTAAACCACCAATTAATCCTATCGCTGCTGCACCGATCATCAGAAGTCCCATTTTCATGACATAATGAAAATCTTGCTGCGCAATACCAATATCGATAATGTGCTGCATAATCGTCGGTTGAATTAAGTCCATCGCTACTTCAAGTACCATAAATAACGGTCCAATCATCGCAAAGAACATGTATGGTTTTAAATACTGCAATAATTTTCGGAATGATTTCATACACTTTCTCCTTTTTCTATTAAATTGGTATTTTATAATTGATCTATCTCCTCCTTCTACTCTTTTATGTACCGGCTTCCCCTCTACTACTATTATATTCTACAGATTAATATTTAACATTATTAAATGATAAGTATTAATCTTTTATTCGTCAATGTAATCTTATTTTTCACCCCATAAGAAAACCGCACTCTTTTACAAGAATGCGGTTTTCCTCGTATTCAATTGGAAACTTAAGAAATTCGGTTTCAAATCCTTCATTTATATAGATTAAAACTCAGTTAAAATTGGAAACTTACATCTATTGAACTGGATGTTATGATTATTTCGAACCATTAAATATTTACTGGAGTGAAATTCTTGATATGTTACGTCTTCAACACCTAGTTCATCTGGATGAAAATAAAATTCGATTTCTGTAAATCCTTCAGGAATTTCACTACATATTTCATCTAAAATTGGGAAAACTGGTGCAAATACACCAAATAGTTTTAATGTTTTCTTCTCTACTTCATACACGATCATTGCATCTAGTTTTTCTGAATAGTAGAGCTTATCGTTCCATTTAGCCTCATACATATTGAAATAAAAAGAAGATTTGTAGTTTAACGTTGAAAACATATTGGAAAGCGTCTGACTTTCCTCTATCTTTTCTTTTATGAACTGAATATCTTCTTCATGATCAAAATTCAATTTTCGGAGTGATGAATCTATCTTCTCACTACTTTCATATGATAATGTCATCAGATATTCTTTTAAAACTTGAAATCCAAAATACTCATATAATTTCGGATGCTCCGTGAATAAGATTGCACAGTCATACTGTCTATCAATTTGTTCTAATACTTCAGAAAAAAGTTGCTTCATCAAACCTCTCTTCCTGTACTCGGGATGCGTCATAACCGACTGAATCCCCGCTGCATTCACAACATTTCCATTCACAAGTAATGGAAGTGCAAAACTGGAAACATTCGCAATTACTTTTTCTTCATGAACAAACGAAACTGGTTTATATGTATGATCCCAAAATCCTCTCGCATCGAAATCTTGCAACATTTTCTTAGAAACACCAAATACTTCCTCGAATAATGAAAATAACTGTTCTTTTCTTGGTTCTTTTATAAAAAAACTTTCAAAAGTAGCACTATTCCCCATATTGTCCCTCCATGACATGTATTCCATCAATTTCATTATATTACATTTTTTATTAACGAAGTATATCGCTTTCAAATCAATATATTATCACAAAATATAACAAAAAAGCTTCATTTATTATTTTATTCCACAAAATATATTTTGTTACAAATTACTCATTTTAATTTTAAAATCGATTCCCACTTGCGCTACCGCTTTACACATATAATTCCCCTTCCCTCTACACTTTTAGCGATATTTTGTTTTAATATACATATTTCCTTATATCGTGTTTCGCTTTATTTATGTGAATTTCTACTCAACTCCCTATACAAATAAGCATTTCATTTTATACTCTTTCAAATTTATGCTAGAGTTATAGAAAGGAGATGAATAAATATGAGTTTATTAAATAATGGTGTCACTTTTCTTCATTTTGATGAAACGTATCAATTACAAAATAAACTTCATTCTTATTCACATGAAGATATTGATTTTCGTCATTTGGAACACTCAAATTTATACTGTGAGAAAAGTGCATTGCAGCACATTCAAGCACAATTATGTAATCGAAAACAAAAAGGCATTACCTTTATAGGTTCTGGCAACTATCATTACGTATCATATTTACTTATTCAAGAAGTATTAAAACCTTTCACCCTCATTCTGTTTGATCATCATACAGATATGAATCTATCTCCTTCTCAAGAAGGGAATATGATTTCTTGCGGATCATGGGTTTCATTTGCACTGCGAAACAATGATATGCTCCAAAAAGTTATCATTGTCGGACCTTCTTCGTTTCAAATCCATTCTTCCGAACATTCAAAAATTGAAATTTTTCCAGTAGAAGGTTCACATACCGTCTCTTTACATACAATCCTTTCTCATATTAAAACCGATACGATTTATATAAGTGTTGATAAAGATGTTTTAGATCCGAAAGACACTGTCACAAATTGGGATCAAGGTCACATGAAATTATCGACATTATTAAGCTATATCCGTTCCATGATTTACAAAAAAGAAGTATATGGAATTGATATTTGTGGAGAAATGCCAGTTTCACCTCCTCAAATATTTATTCCAAAATATCAAGAAGCGATTACGCAAAATGAAATGGCAAACATACAAATTTTAAACACGATTTTGCAAACATACAAACAATACAGTTCTGTAAAGTAATACGCTAGCTATTTTAGGACGGCACCGAAAAAGTGATTGCTTCGAAGAAACAACATGCATTTTATAAAAATGTTAAGAATAAAAAGGAGTCCGTCACCTCTGTATATAGTGGGTGATAGACTCCTTTTTATTATGAAGTCGACTTTTTCAGCGACCTCCTATTTTAGCACTCTTTGTTTATTATTCAATTGTTTCCATAATATGATGGAAGCAACAACAAGCATAATTGTTGTAATTACACTTCCTTCAATTCCGAACGCTCCTCCATGCAAAGCATCTGGGCCATTTGCCGTCGATCGAAAAAACGGTGTAGAAAATACAGTTGTCCCACTAACTGCAAAACCATATACATTGTACTGCGCCCAGTTCCATATCGAATGCCAAGCACAAATTCCCGAAAGGCTATTATCTTTTAATACGTATAAAGCAGCAAATACACCAACTAATATAATATTTGTAATAGATAAGATGGTAACACCGGGATTCAGCAAATGTAGAAACCCAAATAAAAGAGAAGTTACCACAACGCCAATCCATATACGACTTCTAACAGAGATAACCGGGAACAACCATCCTCTTACAATGATTTCTTCTGTGGCACCTTGTATGAGAAATGCAACGAAAGAACTTAAAATTCCTAATATAGCCGTGATTGTAATATGTTGCATTTGCAACTTTACAAATCCTGTTATAACTAGGAAAACAACAGGGAGAGAAATAAGTAGAAACCCTATAAACGCTCCTTTTATGTATTTTTTTAAAAATTGATTTTTCAAAAATCCAATGGATGAGAACGGTCTTTTCTCTATAAAGCGCACCCATAAAAATACAATAAAAATTGCTCCTCCAAACGTTAAAATCATCTGTATATTAGCGTAAATCCCTTTCATAAATGTTGTTTCTGCTTTTGGTAAGAATAACATAAACAATACAAATACTTCACCAAGTATTATAAATAGAATAGATAATATAACTGCAAAAATTGGATGGACCTTCTTCTTCCCTTCCTTTGCAGCTTCAATAACTTTGTATTCAGTATGTCTCATTTTTTTAACCTCCTAATACATTTTACCATTATATTACAATATAGTCACGCTGATTCTTTTTCATTTCTATTGTATTCTTCTCATTTCATTTATTTTTCTCATAACTCTTTACATCTTAACAATTTATTCATGCAGAATGATCCAAATACACTTTACATTCCCCCCGTGATAGCAATATAAGTAATGAAATCTGTGTATATATTTCAAATTACGATTCCTATATTTCTTCATAATAATTCCAGCACTTGCTATTTCTCACCATATGCTGTAAAATGAAGTTTAAGGTTCAATTGAATAAAATTAATTTCACATATTATCAAACATCCATAAGGAATGTTTTTCCTTCTTCATGGGTTTTTGATAATATGTGAATGTTTATTTTCGTCTAAATAAGACTGATCATATTATAATTTTTTTATTTTCAGGAGGCATTTGCCATGACATTAACAGGTAAAGTAAAATGGTTTAACAGCGAAAAAGGTTTCGGTTTCATCGAAGTTGAAGATGGTAACGATGTATTCGTTCATTTCTCAGCTATTACTGGTGAAGGATTTAAAACTCTTGACGAAGGTCAAGAAGTGAGCTTCGAAGTTGAAGAAGGAAATCGTGGACCTCAAGCAAAAAACGTTGTAAAGTTATAATCCAAACAATAAAAAAGGTTGTTACCAAGCACGGTTAACAACCTTTTTATATATAATTCAAATTTTTACATAAAAGGAGTGGTCATATGTATCGCAATCGCAAGAATGATGTAGCAGAAGTACCACCAGAACAAACCCCTGTTTGGGAATGTGAATCAGAGGATTGTTTAGGATGGATGAGAAAAAACTTTTCATTTGAAGAAGAGCCAAAATGCCCTTTATGTAAAAGTAATATGAAAAGCGGAGAACGATTACTACCTAAATTAGGTTAATATTTACACGTCCCCTCTTATCTTATGATAGGAGGGGATTTTATTTTTCTATAAATAATCATAATATTTTCATTTCAATCATTATTCTGGTATCCTTTTAATTAGATACTTAAAAGGAGTTGAAATGATAATGAATAAGAAAGTCCAACTCGGTAGCACCGATTTATATGTCAATCCTATTGGATTTGGAACAAACGCTGTTGGAGGTCACAATCTGTATCCAAATTTAGATGAAGAAGTTGGAAAAGATTTAGTTCGAACTGCGCTACATAATGGAATTAACTTTTTGGATACAGCGTACATATATGGACCTGAACGATCTGAGGAGTTAATTGGTGAAGTACTACAAGAAACAAAAAAGCGTTCAGAAGTTATTCTTGCTACAAAGGGTGCTCATAAAATAGTAGGCAATGATATTGTTTTTGATAACTCTCCTGCATTTTTAACCCAATCTGTAGAAGATAGTTTAAAACGCCTGAAAACAGATTATATCGATTTATACTACATTCATTTCCCTGATGACAATACACCAAAAGATGAAGCTGTCGGTGCTTTACAGCGTTTAAAAGAAGAAGGGAAAATAAGAGCAATTGGTGTATCAAATTTTTCGATTGATCAATTAAAAGAAGCTAACCAAAATGGTTATGTTGATGTATATCAAGGAGAGTATAATTTATTAAAACGAGATGCAGAAATTGATTTATTACCCTATGCGAAAGAAAATAACATTTCATTTATACCATACTTCCCTCTAGCTGCCGGTTTATTGGCTGGTAAATACAATAAAGATATGAAGTTTCATGATTTACGTGCCGATATGCCTCATTTCCAAGGTGAAGCGTTTGAAGAAAATTTAGAAAAGGTAGAGCGAATCCGTCAAATTGCTCATGCAAAACAGACAGAAATAGCTCATGTAGTACTTGCTTGGTATTTAACAAGAGAGTCCATTGACGCTTTAATACCAGGCGCAAAAAGAGTCGATCAAATACTTGATAATTTAAAAACATTAGATGTCCATCTAACAGACGACGAAATTCGTCAAATTGATCTTCTATTTAAAGTAAAGGAATAATCTATATTCTTGGACTTGTCCTACAAGTTTCTTCAAATAACTAAAAAACCGGCGGAGAAAATGGATTATCTCCGTCGGTTTTGTTATTTTTTAATTCTCTTCCTTCATCCGCTTGTTTAAGAAGATTGTAAGGCATGACGATGTGCAGCGGCATAAAAAAACAAGGAGCTGTCCCATAAGTCAAATTTTCGACTATGTGACACTCCCTTTTGTTTTAGAAACGTTGATATATCGATGTTTTTGTTTTTACATTTTGGAGGAATTTCCCCTTTTGGGACAGCCCCATGAAAATCTTGCTACTGATAATCGATGCATTATGTCAACTTCATATGAATATTCTATTCCTACCAAGTCCTCCTCATTGATGATATAATTAAAATAGCGGAGGGATATTATGGGGGTTATTTTGTATTTTGTATTTTATTATGGATTATTGTTTCTTATAATTGGTACTGCATTATTTTTATTTATTATGGCTGCATTACCAAAAATCTGGAATAAAAATCTATCATTCATAATAATCGGTTTAGGGATAAATATACTTGCCATTCCGTTGTCTTTTTTTATAGGTGGGATGGCAACAGATTCTCCGGATAGTACTATGCTTGATTTTTGGAAAGGATTTTTCTTTATTCAAACAATACCGCTCTTCTTACTACTTCTTTTACTACTTTTAACTTTAGTGTTGTGGTTTATTCGCAAGAACAAGAAAAAAGCAAACATGTAGAATTTCAAAATGATTTCTGCTAACGTAAATTATGTAAATAGGGGCTGTCCCATAAGTCGGTGAAACCGACTTATGGGACAGCCCCTTGTTTCTTTATGCTTATTTTGAGCGATTATGTAATGCTTTTATAATTTGACTTGCTGTTTGTTTCCCGTTTCCTATACAAGCTCCAATACCTACACCGTAATATGAAGCTCCAGCTACATAAACGTTCGGAACAATTTTTACTAATTTTTTATTTAAAGATTGAACTGCTTGATTATGCTCTAAATGATAATTGGGCATTAAGTCATCCCAATTTGTAACTTCAACTACTTGGGGTTTCCCTTGAATTCCAAGACTTTTTTCAATATCCGTTAAAGCAATTTGAAGACGTTCTTCTTCACTACTACTTTTCATTTTTTCGTAATTTGCGTTTGAACTTTTATAAAACATTCTCACTAGCAAATTTTGTTTTTCTGACGTGTGTTTCCATTTTCTACTTGTCCAAGTACAAGCATCACATTGTAAATTTTCATTTTCTGAAACAATAAAACCAGTTCCATCTGCTGGTAATTGATGATCAGGTACATCAAACCCTAAATAAATACTTACAAGCGATGAGTTCTTAAATTTATCAAATTCATCGTCTAAATCATGAGAATGTAAAATTGTTTGTGCAACATCATGTGGAACAGCTAGCACGACACAATCTGCTTTTACTGTTTCTCCATTCGAAAAAGAAACTTCATATCCATCATCATTTTTCCTTATATTTGTTGTTAGCATTCCTTTTCGTATTTCCGTATCATTTAATGTTTCTTCTAACCGATGAATAATTGTAGATAGTCCGTTTTTAAATGATACAAACTTTTTGTTTCCAGCTGCCTGAAATTGTTTTTTATTTACTTCGAATCCTTTTATAATACTGCCGTACTTATTTTTATAGTCCACTAAATATGGTAATGTAGATGCCATCGTAAGTTCATGTAATTTGCCAGAATATACACCCGAAAGCACAGGAGCAATTTGTCTTTCCACTAACTCTTTTCCTAAAAAGCTTTCCAAAAATAAAGCAAGCGATGTCTCTTTTGTGAAACTTTTATTCTTCGTAATAAAATCTTTTAGCGCAGTGATCTTCCCTTTTGTAGAAACTAATGTACTCTGAAATAATGATTCTACACTTGTTGGGATTCCAAATACAGTATCAGTGGGAATTGGATGTAACATATCATCTGAATAAATGTAAGAAATTCCTGTTTCGTTATAAACCATCTCCTCTTCTAAATTCAATTCTTTTATAAGAGGAATAACATGTTCATTTCGTGCAACCATGGAGTCTGCCCCTGTCTCCATAATAAAACCATGTTTTTTTACACTATGAATTTTCCCACCTAAATATTTATCTTTTTCCACTAGGATTAAATTTAAATCTAGATTGTAGTCCTTTTTCATTCTTTCTAAGTAAAACATTGTGGAGAGGCCTGTAATACCTCCACCTATAACAACAACTGTTTTCATGTCAACTGAGCTCCTAACCGATACTATAAATTAATAAATTCCTTTATTATTATACCCAAAAGTTAGCTCTCTCGACTAGCAGCTTGCACACTCTGTAAGAATTTAGACAATATATTTGAATATACATCAGGTTGATCCCGATGAACAAGATGATTTGCAAACGGAATAACCGCAATATGAATTGCGGGATTTAACTCTTTAAATGTCATAGCGGCGGTAACTTCAGCTTGTGATTCTCCTCCCACTATACATAACGATGGCACTTGTAAACTTGAAACATCCCCCGTTTCAGAAAATGGATACCAATCCGCTTCATCCCATGATTCGATTAATTCTTTCCAATCACTATTTACATAAATTAAATATTCTGATAAATAAAATTACATCAAAAATATTCGAGAATTTTTATCTTTCTTCGTACATGTCTTTATCTCAAAAACATAATCCAATTTATTAGTTTATCAATTTCTTGACTCACTTCTAATACTTTTTCATGTTGAAAACCATAGTTCGCAACAAGCATGAAGAGTTCTTCTTTTTTTAGTTTGATCATTTCCTCTATTCTTCTCAGCTCCATATCGTAATACTCGCTCCAATTTTAAAAGTTATGTACTTTAGTATAGACTACTTACATAATAAGTAAAACCCTCATGTTTCTGTAAATCTTACATATGTAAGAAAAAACAAGTAAATATCTCTTATTTCAGCGAAAGATAAAACAGCATAAAAAGATTGACTCTACATAAAATGAATTGTATATTTGTATTAGGTAAAAAAAATTTACCTAATACAAAATAAATTACACACGCGCATAATTTATTTAGGTAGTTCAAGATTTCTATCATGTTATTCCTATGTAGCCCGAAATAATACGGGCTACTCCCCATCATTCTAAATTGTAAAGGCTCCATTTCCTTTCAAATGGAGCCCGTCTTTTTTATATAACGCGAACCTTATTTCACGAAATCAATACATCAGAATAGCATCATTATAATGTATCAACAATACCTTTTATGCTGTTAAATCATATCACTGCCTATGAATTGATTTAATTCAGTGGAGGTTTTCTTCACCCCCACTGATTATGAGCCTTCACCAGACTATTCGAACAGAAAACATCATAATTATTTCGATATATTAATTATACTTAATGATGTATAAAACATGATAATACATTCAAAATTATTATATATTTTTTACATAATAATTTTGAGTATATTAGAAGGTAAATCGAAACTCTTTTACATTTAGGTTATTATAAAAATAAATATCTCCTACTATACACATTACCTCTTCTAACAAATTACTACTATAGAATAACAATCATATCTTAGTTCATTTCCGATTCCATCATCCAATATCCTTCCTGTTCCGCATGCAATATCTAATATCCATACCTTTTGAATTTTTAATCTCTCAGCACCTGAAAGTAAAAATGGTAAATCTGATAAACTTCATTTTCTTTTGCACAATCCAACCCTCATCGCTTTTTGAGTGAAAACAATATACAAATTATACTAAATAAATATTTCTCTATAATCTTTAAAATGAGTTGGACTAATCTCTTTTCGATTATCGTAAGTTAAAATGAAGTGAAAAAATGAGGAGTGATACGATGGAACGATTATGGATTCCAATAATCGTAACATTTTTTTCATTTGGTGGTTTATTACTAGGTGGTGCTGTTGGTGTTGTGACATGTCAGTTTATAGAAGAAAAGATGCATCATTTATATGCACTATGTGGCGGCATTTTACTTGGGTTATTATCAATTGAAATTATTCCAGAAACTTTTTCAAATTACAAAGCGGTGAGTCCTATACTTGGAATTGTTATTGGCATTTTACTTATGAGCCTATTCGATCATCATTATCACCATTCCATCGTACATACAAAAAAACAACAAGCATGGCAAACTTTTTTATTTTTATCTTTTGCCATTTTTATTCATAATGTACCGAGCGGATTTGCTCTTGGGTCTGCCTTTATCAATCATAATGAGTCTGCTATTCCTTTTTTACTTGCAGTTGTAATCCATCATATTCCAGAAGGATTAGCCTTAATTATCCCGTTTTTATTTACAAAACATACGTATATTTCGTTTCTAATTGTTATTTTCTTACTTTCTATTATTCTCGGTACAGGAACGATTTTCGGTATTATAATGGAAGAAAAAGCAGCACATTTACAAGGACTAGTTATGGGAAGTGCAATCGGTTCATTAGGATATGTTACTATACACGAAATGCTAGGCAAAGCTGTAAAAAATCTTTCTCCTATCTCCTTTCTTTTCTGGTCTATCAGCGGCGTTTTATTTATCACATTTTTCACATTCTTTGCAGGACATCATTAATTTCATTATGATTTATTCAAATTCATCACGAAAAAGACTTATTTCCTTTATTTAGAAAGAATAAAAGTAAAAAGATAGATAAAAACAAAATGTTTTCATCTATCTTTTTACTTATTCATTTCTATTTTTAATTTCTATCTGTAAATTCTCTATAAACTCATGTAGCGATACAACTTCTGAGTTTTCTTCACCATATTTACGTACATTTACAGATGCATTCTCCATTTCCTTATCTCCGATGACAAGAACATATGGTATTTTCTGTATTTGAGCTTCCCGGATTTTATATCCTAGTTTTTCATTACGAATATCCCTTTCTACTCGTATACCAACCTGTTTGAATTTGTCTTCAATCTCTTTTGTATATAAATCGTGGACTAGATTTGAAACTGGGATCACTTTTACTTGAATAGGAGCTAGCCATGCCGGGAAGGCTCCTCCAAAATGTTCAATTAATATTGCTAGGAAACGATCAAATGATCCTAATACAGCACGGTGAATCACGACTGGCCGTCTCTTTTCATTTTTTTCATCAATATAGTGCAAATCAAATTTCTCAGGCATTTGAAAATCTAATTGAACTGTTCCGCATTGATGACTTCTTTTTAAAGCATCCTTAATATGAAAATCAATTTTTGGTCCATAAAATGCGCCATCTCCTTCATTAATTCTATAGTTATATTGTAAAGATTTCAGTACGTTTTCAAGAGCAGCTTCTGCTTGATTCCATAGTTCATCGTCCCCCATTGAATTTTCGGGTCTTGTTGATAGCTCAATTTCATATTCAAATCCAAATGTTCTATAGACATAATCGATTTGTTTTAATACTGATTGTATTTCACTCTCTATCTGTTCAGCTGTCACATAAATATGTGCATCATCCTGACAAAATGTACGTACTCTTAATAAACCATTTAATGCACCACTAAACTCATGGCGATGAACTTGGCCAAACTCACACATTCGAATTGGTAAATCACGGTACGACCGAAGTTTATGCTTAAATATAAGCATATGACCTGGACAATTCATTGGTTTTAATGCAAAGCTTTTATGGTCTACCTCTGAAAAATACATATTATCTTTATAATGATCCCAATGACCTGATTTTTCCCATAGCTCTTGATTCATCATAAGAGGAGTACGCACCTCTTGATAATCATATGCTTGTTGAATTTCTCTTAAAAATCCTTCTAATTCATTTCGAACGATTTGCCCTTTCGGTAAATAAAAAGGCATTCCTGGTGCTTCTTCAGAAAACATAAATAATTCTAGTTCATTTCCAAGTTTACGATGATTTCTCTTAGCCGCTTCTTCTACAAAATGCAAATATTTTTTTAATTCTTTTTGGGAGGAAAACGCAACGCCGTATACACGCTGCAATACTTGATTATTGCTATCTCCGCGCCAATATGCTCCAGAAACATGAGTTAATTGAAATGCTTTTAAATATCCAGTAGCTGGTAAGTGTGGACCGCGGCATAAATCTACAAATTCTCCTTGTTTATACATTGTTATAACTTCTCCTTCAGGTATTGCTTCTAAAAGTTCTAACTTTAAATGGTCGTCCGCTTCTTTAAAAAACTTCTCTGCCGCTTCTCTACTTATTTCAATCCTTTCGATATTTAAATTTTCATGTATGATATTCTTCATTTCTTTTTCAATTATCGGAAAGTCCTCAACAGTTATACTACTTGAAAGATCCAAATCATAATAAAAACCATTTTCAATCACAGGTCCTACACCAAGTTTGACATTGCCATAAATTCTTTTTACAGCTTGTGCTAATATATGTGCAGCAGTATGCCTTGCTATGTTTACTCCTTCCTCTGAATCGATAGAAATAATTTCAACTTTTGCATCATCTTCAAGCTTACGGCGTAAATCAAATAGTTGATCATTCACCTTCCCGGCTACTGCTTTCTTTTTCAAACTAGAACGAATGGATGCCGCTATTTCTTCTAAAGTAATTCCTTTTCTATATTCTTTTTTGCTTCCATCTGGAAAAATAATATTGATCATCTGTTTACTCATTTTCATCGCTCCATTTCTTTTATAAAAAAAAGCACACTCATCCCTATATATAGGGACGAGCGTGCTTTTACCCGTGGTTCCACCCAGATTCCCATTATATAAAAATATACAATGGCTCCTTTTGCGGTAACGTCGCTGACACGGCACCAGATACTTTTCTTTTCCCCAGTGCAGCTCGAAGGTGGTAAGTTATTTCACTGCGTTAGGAAGTTCTCAGCTATCCTTCCCTCTCTGTACAACCGTTTGAAATAACTCGTGTCCTTTTCTTTGCTTGTCGTAATATAAAATTTTAAAAATAAAAAAGCATATTCATCCCTGAAATTAGGGACGAATATGCTTAATATCCGTGGTTCCACCCAGATTCCCATTATATAAAAATATACAATGGCTTCTTTTGCGGTAACGTCGCTGACACGGCACTAGATACTTTTCTTTTCCCCAGTGCAGCTCGAAGGTGGTAAATTATTTCACTGCGTTAGGAAGTTCTCAGCTATCCTTCCCTCTCTGTACAACCGTTTGAAATAACTCGTGTCCTTTTCTTTGCTTTTAGATTAATATCCATGAATTGCTATTAAATATATCTTATTCAAATTATTTTTGCAAGTGTTTTAAAATAAAAAATTTAATTTTTTTATTTCTGACTCTGCACTTTTATTATGGACTAACAAGCCATTCTTTTATATATTCAACTTTTTTCCCTTGTACATGTTCTACATCTAATGATACATTTGCCTGTTCATATAACGTTGGAAAAATTTCATTCATGTAAAAGTAATGTGATTTTGCATCTTTCCAAAAAGAAAGTACAATATAGCGATTTGCATTTTTCAGTGATTTTCCTACAACACCGCCTAGCATCCCTGCTGTTTCTCTCATCCCTTCATTCCAAATAGTTCGTTGTACATGTAAAAACTGTTCTTCCTTCCCACGTTTCACATCACAAATTGCAGTTCTAATAAACATACCTTTTGCAATTGCCTTCGTGAGTGATGACTCCTTTATATGAAATAATGTTTCATATAGTTCAATATCACAAGCTACGTACGTTTCCTGTTGATTGCTATTATTAAAAATGGAATCGTGTATTTCATCCATAAATGTTTGATATGTACTCATATTCTCCCAAAGAGTAAATATACAAGCTTCTTCTTGATTCCATCCTCCACATTGACCAAGAAATCCATTCACATTTCGCAAATTCCTCCATCTTCCTTGCGCTTTTGAAAACAAACTCATTTTCTCTTTTTCGACTTGACAAAATATTGTTTTTAACAGCATTTCATTCTCTCCTAACCAATCTACTAGTAAAACTGAATTAAGTTTACATAATATAATTATAATTGATTGAAATATTTCACAGCAGGATACATATATTATAAATCAAAATTTTCAGACGGGTATAAAAATACGAACGAGATGATGCAAGTTTTGTCTTAGTACGAAATCTTTCTACGTCGACAAAATATGACAAAAAGAAAATGTATAACTTGTTATGATAGATGAGATATTTTTATGCTTCATCTTACTGGAGGAATATACATCATGAAAAAGTTATTCTATCGAAAATGGTGGGTGGTGCTTTTTAGTGCGGTCATCATTATAGGCACAATCTCTTTTATTACATTCAGCTACAATTCAGAGAAAAAACTACAACAGGATACAAAAAAACCCCTTGACAAATCTACTTATCAAAAAGAATTAAAATCGCACATTGATTTGTTCAATGCAAAATATGATCAAATTGTAGCCAAGGAATGGCTCCCTGCCTGGGACATTATAAATGAGAACAAAGGTAATGTAAATAAAGCCGAATTAATAGAAAAAATGAATCAGATTAGCAATGATTTTAGCGAACTCTCAAGTCAAATGGAGAATTTTAAGGCGGAGAAAAAACTACAAGATGCGGATTTGAAGGAAAAAATGAATCATTTTCGAATCGCATTTATCGCTGCTTCAAATTACATGAAAAGTGCGGCATCTTCAGTTTCTGAACATTTAAGTGATGGTACACCTTTAAATGAAATTTCCCAAAATACACTTCATCCTTTAGGTCTTGCTGATCAAAATATGGTAATGGCATTATCTACTTTAAGTGAGATAAACAACATATTAGGCATCACAAAAAAATAATTTGTTCCGCTTTGAAAAGTTCCTTTCTTCTATTCCACTTGAATCTAAATTGAAAAAACTAAAGGCTGTCCCAAAAGTTATCCTTTTAGGACAGCCTCCTCATAAAGTGAAACTTTAATCAGTGGGGGTTTTTTTCATCCCCCACTGATTATGAGCCTTCACCAATCGGGCTGTTACGGGCAGTTAATCTCCCACCTATCTTCCTTGCTTCTCTCTGAATCTTGGGGTGGGAGTCTTACTGCCCTAAAATAGCGGGATAAAATGAACTTGATCGAATATATGTATATAAATCTTAATTTTCAGTTTGTTTATATGGCATTTATTCGATCACAGATAGTTGTTGTTTCTGAAATTCTGTTTTTTCATCCGCTTTCGCAATTCCTATTTTTTCTATCGTTTTCTTTTTTATAGATTTATATTTTACATATGTGTCGAATTCTGTTTCAAAAGGAAACGGCGCGACTCGAATCGTTTTTTTATCTACCCATTCCGCTTGTAGTAGCTCATTTGCTTCTCTATTAAATATTTCAGTTCCCTCAAATCCATCTTTAAATAAAGCTACTTCCTCTTGTTTTGACACACCGGGATGATTCATACAAGCATATAAAGATAATTCATCACAAAATTTCAATAATCTATAATGCTTATCAAACATCGTATACTGTCCTTTTGTTAACGTTTTCAAAAGTTGTTTTTGACGGTCTAATTCTTTTTGATAGAAATTCACCATCTCGTTATCTTCTTGATTGAGAGGAAATGAAATAAAATGTTTACTACAAAGTACAGCTCCATATGTATTACTTTTTGCAATCTCATTAAGTCCTAACGTGTAAAAAACAAATCGTAAAGAGCTTGGACAGTCCATAAAAGTATATGGTGCATTGGTAGCATCATTCCAAATTGGCGTCTTATCCAATCCGATCCATCCCCTATCATGTTCATAAATCGCATCAATGCATTCTTTTAAATATAAAGTATCTTCAAAAAAATCCTTTTTTATATGTTTCGCAAATTCTCCTGCGAGAAAACCATGATCATGTTGGCGAATCAGTACAAATTCTTCTTTTTGATTACGAATAATCATAGACTTACTCCCCCTCTTCATTCCACTTTATTTACTTTCCGCGATTAAAATAAATTCTTAGTCCTTAGCAGGGATTTCACCTCTTACAACGAAATTAACTAACAGTATGATATGATCCTACTAATTCATTCTATAAGTGAATCCTTTTCTATTCTTACTATTCATTATACTAGTAACCACACGCAAAATAATTTTTTTATGAGGTGAAAAAATGAACAAAACGGAATTAATCAAAAATGTAGCACAGTCAGCTGATATCTCCCAAAAGGATGCCTCAGTAGCTGTTCAATCTGTATTTGACACAATCACGAATGCTTTACAAAACGGAGACAAAGTACAACTAATTGGATTCGGAACATTTGAAGTACGGGAAAGAGCAGCTCGAACTGGACGCAATCCTCAAACAGGTGAAGAAATCCAAATTGCAGCTGGAAAAGTTCCTGCCTTCAAAGCAGGAAAAGAATTAAAAGAAGCTGTAAAATAAGAAGAAATTTTATCTATTTCATCCAAAAAAGAAAAGAACAGAATTTTTATCTATATACAGAAATGAAAAGAAGATGGCCATCTATGCATGAAATGGTCATCTTCTTTTCTATTAATAGATCATAAAATTCATTCAAAAATTCTCTTATCAATCGGAGAATTGTATAGAATTAAGAAGGTTATGTTCTCTCTTTAGAATCCTTTTCTTCAAACTCCATAACTTCATATATATGTTTCGCATGAAATACTTCACAAATATAAAATAGGCATTTACATTTACTTACAATTTGATATTTTCTAGTTGGATATATATGTGATTCTACTGAACATCCATCAAATAATTCAAGGATATGTCCTGACGGCTGGTAACCTTGATATAGAATATTTTTTCTTGTATCTAGCTGTCTCACTACTTCTTCAACAGGGGTACATTCATTTTCTAATTCTTTCTTTACATGACTCGGCAAAAGTGATATATCAGCAAATATGAGTCTTTCAGATAATACCTTTCCTTTATAAGAAATAGAAGATACACGATAAAGATATGTTCCATTATGATCAAAAAAGTTTTTCGCTTCTTTTGGAATATATTTCCTTTCTAACATTTCTTGTTCAATCACATGAAACTGAACGCTGTCTTGAATGATGTTTTCTAACGTTTCCATTGATGATTTATCATAAGAAAACACGATATCTTTCATTGCTTTTGCGGCTGTCATATCAGCAGCTTCGTTTCTTTTACTTTCGGTTACTAACACGACCAACACCTCTTTTATTTTTCTGAACCTTTGTATATTGGCAAGCTCTCTTCTTCGTAAGAATATAGAAGAGATCTAGCATTTCGCTGTTGAAACTCTGTTATTTCTTTATTTAACACTGCCAATGATGCGATGTATCCTAAACCGAATTGCACCTCCCTCATGACTGTATTTTCTAAGAGTAATGATTTTTCCTTAAAAACGAGTAGTTTAGGAGCATCATTTGGTGCTGAGACCGTAAGATGAGTTGGCGAGATCATCAGTCCTTCTCCAGTAGCCTTTAGTACAGCTTCCTTCCGCGTCCAATACGTTAAGAATCCTGCAATCTTTTTTTCATCTGGCAATTGCATAACGTGCATCATTTCCGTATCTGTTAATACACCTGTCGCCATATTCATAACATCAATATTCGGCGTTATTTGTTCAATATCTATCCCAACAGGCGCGGATGCTGTAAATGCTACGACAACATATTCTCCAGAATGCGATACGGATAATTGCGGCATCCCATCTGGTAATTGCGGTCTTCCATGCGCTAATTTACAAACTGGACATGTCCGATCTATTGGCACTTGAAGCGGTGACACAGCAAGGTGTTTTCCAAGTACGAGACGACTGATTACACAACCGATTACAAAGCGGGCGCGGTCCGCTGCATGATGAAACGAATTTGCCTTTTTTCGTTCCTCTTCATCTAATAAATGAAAATGCCATGGTTGTAAGTCTGATATTTGTGCCCACCATATTTGACAGTTACGATGATGAAGTTTCGGAATGAAATCTCCATCCTTCCAAGCTATCACTAGCATCCCCCCTTTATATCCTCTACAATCTCTTCACTCACTTGCCGCTTTTTTATTTCATTGTATAGATGCTTGTTCTACTTTTTTGCTTACGCTCTCATCACGAATACGTAATGCAAATAATAATGCGATAAACAAAAAGCCAGCTGCGGTACATAAAGCAACTTGATAAGCTGTAATATCGGTTTGTCCAACTTCCATTTCACCTGTAATATGACTTTCAAGCGCTAACATACTAGCAAGAATCGCAACACCTATTGCAGAACCTAAGCGATTTTGCACATGAAATATCGTTGTAGCCTTTCCTATAGAAGAGGACTGAATATGCTGAAAAGCAGAAAATTGTACCGTCCCGACAGAATGTCCTAAGAAGAAACCTATTCCAAACAATAGTAGGCGAATGAGCCATGGGTTTGTCTCATTCGTTACAAAGCTTAACAAAACGAATAAAATAGCCGCACATAGTAAACCGATAGAAATGAGTCTTCGCGATCCTATTTTTCTATAAGACCATGGTATGATTTGTGATGAAATCATTAATCCAATTGCCTCTGGAAATGTCGTCAAACCCGTTTCTAATGCGGATGCATGTCCTATATTTTGATACATAAGTGGAAATATAAATAACATACCAAGTAATCCCGCTGCCGATAAAAATGAAATGATGCTCATATTTCGAAATAGGTGTTCCTGTAATAAACGTAAATCTAACATTGGGTGCTTTACTCGAAGTTCGACAATAATAAACAAGGTGATACATAAAATTCCACCTATTCCAGTTCCGATAACATCGAAAGACATCCAGCCTTTTGATGGCCCTTGACTTAAAGAATATACTAGCATCGTAAAACCAGGTGCTGAAAGAATAAAACCTAATAAGTCTAATCTTCCAGCGTCTGTTTCTATATGTTCTACAAGAAACAGCATGCCAAATATAAATGCAATAATTCCGAACGGTACGTTTATATAAAACGCCCAGCGCCAAGATAAATGCTCTACAAAAAATCCACTGATAATGGGGCCAACTGCTGGTGCAACAGCAATTGGCAACACAATAAATCGTGAAATTTTCGGCCTCTCTGCAGGTGAAAACGTTCGAAACAACATCGCCATTCCTACTGGTGTCAAAAGTCCTCCACCAACGCCTTGAATCATCCGAAATATATTTAAAGTTGTAATGCTATTGGCAATACCACATAATGCAGAAGCAACTGTAAATATGGAAAGAGCAATTAAAAAGATTCGTTTTGTTCCAAAGCGATCACCGAGCCATCCAGAAATAGGTAAAAATATAGCAAGACTAATCAAATACCCTACATTAACTGTCCCCATGGCTGAAGGTGGCACTTGTAACTCCTGACTAATCGTCTGAAGTGCGACATTCACAATCGTTGCATCCATTGAAGCCATAAACATCGCGATAATATATACAACAGTAACAACCATTTTTGGATTCATTCTTACTTCCCTACTGATACATATTCAAATTGACGAAGACGCTTTGGCATCATATCCGTCCAGTGTAATTCAATATATGCTAGACAAGCTTGCCTACTATCATTGTCATGCACAACGCTCCAACCAGCTGGTACGTCGAGAAAAGCTGGCCAGACAGAATGCTGGCCTTCTTCATTTATTAACACTTTATACATATCATTATCATTTTCAAATGGATTCGTCATATATGATTACTCCTTTCTTTTCTTGTAATCTATTCGCTAAAACTTTTCCAATTTCAGCAAGTGGTTCCGGCTGACATAAATCTTTATGCCGGCAGTCAATATCATACTGTTCTATTTCCCCGTCTATATAGCTAGACCACGTGTCCGGTGAAATAGGTTCAAACCATTCTGGTATCATTGTCGATCTGAAAAAGATAAGATTCCCTTTAAATTTCTTTGGAACATATTTTCCAAGTAGAGTAACAGAATTTACATATGTTTCTTTTAAATTCAAAATGGTTGTCTTTTCTAGGCTGGCTAATGCACTTCCATCCTTATGAAGAATTTCAATGGCACTTTCCATATTAAGTGGTTTCCCATCCATATGATCTGGATCATAACCACCTAAAGCTAACAACGCGATAAGTGCCTCTTCTTCAGTGGGCGCCTCTGTATTTGGTAAGAAATGCCCTGGATACGAATCAAGCATCACAAGCATTTCAACTTCTTCTCCCTCACTTTGCAAATGCGTCGCCATTGCATGAACAACATTTCCTCCAAGCGACCACCCTAATAATCTATATGGCCCATGCGGTTGCACTTCGCGAACATGTATAAGATAATCCGCAGCCATTTCCTCTAATGTTTTTGGAAGTTTTTCTTTTTTGGAAATACCGCGCGCTTGTACACCGTAAATTGGATACTCTTTTCCTACAGATTTCATTAATCCTGCATAACACCAGCTCAGTCCTCCCGCTGGATGAACACAAAATATCGGCAATTCTTCACCGCTTGTTCGTAAAGGTAACATGACATCTAACGCACTTTGATTCGTTCCCATATCAAGTCTTTCCGCAAGAGCGGAAACTGTCGGCGCTGTAAATAAATGACCGATATTTATTTCTATACCTAACGCCTCTCTAATACGGCTCATTAGCTTTACAGCAAGCAACGAATGTCCGCCGAATTCAAAGAAACTATCGTCAATTCCAATTCGAGGCACTTGTAAAACTTCTGTAAATATGTCACATAATAGTTCCTCTTTCGGTGTTCTTGGTCCTCGGATTCTATTAGACACTGTAAATTGCGGAGCTGGTAACGCCTTTCGATCTAACTTTCCATTTGGAGTTAATGGTAACGTATCGATTACAACAAAAGCGGATGGCACCATATAATCTGGTAGACTCTTCCCGACATATTGACGCATATGAACTGTTTCCATCTGTATTTGTGGTGACAGAACGATGTATGCAACTAACCGTTTATCACCTGGCTGATCTTCCCTCACAATAACAGCGGCTTGTTCCACATGTGGATGCTGCATAATTGTAGCTTCCATTTCACCAAGTTCAATGCGGAAACCGCGCATTTTAATTTGGTGATCTGCCCGACCTATGTAATCTAATGTTCCATCTTGTCTCCAGCGCGCCAAGTCACCAGTGCGATACATGCGAGTACCAGGTTCTCCGTATGGATTTGCTATAAAGCGTTCCGCCGTTAATCCTGCGCGTCCTAAATATCCACGCGCAAGCCCCGCTCCTGCTACATACATTTCTCCAACAACTCCCGGTGGTACAGGCTGCAAATAAGGATCTAATACGTATACTTGCAAATCTGGTATACTACATCCAATTAAACTATTTGCTCGTAAGGATACTATATTTTGATCCAGTTCCATATAACTTACATGTACAGTTGTTTCCGTAATCCCATACATATTAATGAGCTTTGGTGCATGATCTGTATGACGGCTGTACCAATCTTCTAGGCGACTTAATTCCAGTGCCTCCCCGCCAAAAATGATATAGCGTAAAGAAAGCTGTTTGCCTAATTCTATGTTTTCACGATCCGCCTGCATCAGTTGATAAAATGCGGACGGGGTCTGGTTTAAAACAGTTACTCTCTCCTTAACAAGAAGATGTAAAAACTCCTGAGGTGAACGACTGACCGTATGCGGTACAACAACAAGTCGACCTCCATATAAAAGCGGTCCCCAAATCTCCCAAACTGAGAAATCAAATGCATAAGAATGAAACATTGTCCAAATATCTGTTTCATCAAATTGGAACCAATGATCCGTTGCACCGAATAACCTTACAACATTTTGATGCGGAATCATAACACCTTTTGGCTTGCCTGTTGAACCTGACGTATAAATAACATAAGCGACGTGCAGCGGTAATAAAGGTTGTATCCGTTCTACATCCTCAATATCCTCGGTACAATATTGATTGATCACATTTCTTGTTTTCACATCATCAATAACAATTACGTTTGTTACTTGATACTCTATTTCAACTTCTGTACTCGTAATGATACAAACTGGCTGTGCATCACTTAACATAAATGAAATTCGATCTGCTGGATAATGAGGATCTAACGGTAAATATCCTGCTCCTGTCTTTAAAACAGCTAATAAGCTAATCATCATATCAAGTGATCGCGGCATTGCTAGCGCAACAATTTGCTCTGGCCCTACCCCTTTTGCAATTAACAAACGAGCTAACTGATTCGCCTTCTTATTTAACTGTTCATAACTTAATGTTTTCCCCTCAAACACAACAGCAGTTGCACCCGGAGCCTTGCGAACTTGCCGCTCAAACAATTCCGGCAGCGTCACTTCAGCTGTAGTTTGAAAACCACCATTCCACTTTTTCAAAATTGTACGATATTCTTCTTCTTCTAAAATTTCTAAACATCCAATCTGTTTCTCTGGATTCTCTACCGCATCTTCTAACAGTCGAATGAACCGCGTTACAAATTTTTGAGCCGTCTCATATTGAAATAAATCTGTACGATATTCTAGTAAACCTTGTAATCCATTCGCGTTTCCTTCTTTAGTACTTTGCTCACTTAGTTCAATCGTCAAATCAAATTTGGCAGCGCCTACGCTCTGAATCTCAAGCGTTGTGTCTACATTTGGAATATCAAATGTAGCTTCCGGTGTATTTTGAAAAGCTAGCATAATTTGAAAGAGCGGATGACTATTTCTCGAACGTACAGGGTTTAATACTTCCACAAGTCGCTCAAATGGAACATCTTGATGTTCATAAGCAGCAAGATTTCCTTTTTTCACTCGATTTAACAGTTCTACAAAAGTCGGATCTCCCGATGTATCTGTACGTAAAACGAATGTATTTATAAATAAACCAATCATCTCACTAAGAGCATCATCATTGCGTCCAGCTATCGGGCTACCAATTGGAATATCCGTTCCAGCTCCTAATCTTGTAAGCAATGCAGTAAGGCCTGCTTGCATTACCATAAATAGACTCACACCATGCATGCGAGCGAGTTCTAATAAACGTTTGTGTAACCTTGAATGAATATGAAAATCTATCGTATCCCCGTGATAACTGATTTCAGCAGGACGTTGATAGTCTGCAGGCAATTCTAGTTGATCTGGTAATCCTTTTAATGTTTCTTTCCAAAAATCAATTTGTTTTGAAATCAGACTATCCTTTCTCTCTTCATTTCCTAATAGTTCTTGTTGCCAAAGAGCGTAATCAGCGTACTGCATTGGAAGAGTTTCCCACTGCACGACTTCACCTTGACAACGAGCTCTATACGAAGTGGCGAGATCTTTTGTGAATGGGCTTAAAGACCAACCATCCCCTATAATATGATGTAATAAAATAAGGAGTACATGTTCATTTTTCCTAATTTCAAACAGTTCAACGCGCATGGCAGGCTCTGTAGCTAAATGAAAGCTATATCGAACTGATTCAGCAAGCAAATCAGATAAATCCGCTTCCGTAGTCTGCGTTATAATAAGCTTAGGTTTCGCCTCCTTTGTTGTAAGAATTTTCTGGTACGGGGTTCCAAATTGATCTGGAAAGATTGTTCTTAGCGTCTCATGACGTTCTACAATATCATAAAGCGCACCTTGTAATGCTTCTTTATTTATTTCACCAGACATACGAATCACTAACGGAATATTATATGTTGGACTTGGTCCTTCTAAACAATTCAAGAACCATAAACGGCGCTGTGAAAAGGAAAGAGGAATTTCCTTCGGACGCTTCATCTTTTTCAAAGCTGGTCTTGCACTTTTTGCACCATCTAACTGTTTCGCAAGTGCAGCAACGGTTGGCGCCTCAAATAACTTACCAATTCCTATTTCTACACCTAACATGTCCCGAATGCGTCCCGTTAAGCGTGATGCTAAAAGAGAATGACCGCCCATTTCAAAGAAATGATCATCTATCCCGATTCGTTTAAGCCCAAGCACTTCCGCAAAAAGATTACATAAGATTTCCTCTTTCGGGTTTCGCGGTACTCGTTCACTTGTATTTATACTGAAATCAGGTGCTGGCAGTGCTTTTCGATCGATTTTCCCATTTGGTGTTAACGGTAATTTCGACAATATAATAATGGCCGAAGGGACCATATATGCCGGTAAGTGCTCCGCTACATAAGAGCGAATGTCTGTAGAATCAGCAGATTCTCCTACAATATAAGCAACGAGCCTTTTATCTCCTGGTTGATCTTCTCTCACAAGTACAACTGCTTGCTGAACAGCTGCATGCTGATGGAGTACTGTTTCTATTTCAGCTAACTCTATACGGAAACCGCGCATTTTAATTTGATAGTCTGCACGACTAATATATTCGAGAGAACCATCTCGGCGCCATTTGACAAGATCACCCGTACGGTACATCCGCGTTCCTGGTTTCCCATAAGGATTTGCCACAAATCGCTCTGCTGTTAAATCTGGTTTTCCTAAATATCCATGAGCAAGCCCTGCTCCAGCAATATACAATTCTCCTACTACCTCTGGCGGAACCGGTTGCAAACTGGCATCTAATACATATACTTCTGTATTCCAAATTGGTTTTCCAATAGGAGGTATATGTGTGTTCGTATTATTCAAATGCATTGCTGTAGACCAAATGGTTGTTTCTGTTGGTCCGTAAAGGTTTGTAACATCACAATTTAATTCTTTTAATTTTGCTGCCAATGCATTGGGAAGTGCTTCACCACCTACGAGAGCACGTAATCCCTTTATACTTTCCGGATTATCTGTAACAAGCATTTGCCAAAGCGATGGTGTTGCTTGCATAATCGTAATTTTTTCTTTTTGTAATACTTCCGCCAAAATAACGGAATCTTGGATTTCTTCTTTTTGCGCAATTCTAATACTTGCACCGCTTATAAGCGGGACATACATCTCTAATGCTGAAATATCAAAGGCAAAAGTTGTAACGGCTAGTAAACGGTCGTTTTCCTGTAGTGAAAATGTATCCTGCATCGCTAATAAGAAATTGCTTAAACTTTCCATTGAAACAACAACACCTTTTGGTTTACCAGTTGACCCAGACGTATAAATTGCATATGCAGGATTTAAAAGACTAGAAGCATGTCGCGTTTCTGGATTGATACAAGGATACTGTTGCAATTTTCTCTTCATTACTTCACTATCTAATACAAACGTCTCCACATTTCGCTCATTAGGTAAATTTTCCAACACGGAAGATGTTGTAATCATGCAAACAGGATTGGCATCACTGAGTATATATTGCACTCGATCAGCTGGATACTCAGGATCTACTGGTATATATGCGGATCCAGTCTTTAGTACTGCTAACATTCCAATTAGCATGTCGACTGTCCTTGGAAATGCTAAGGCTACAAATTGTCCCGGCTGCACCCCTTGTTCTAACAAGAAATGCGCTAGCTTATTTGCTCGTTCGTTTAATTCTTGATAAGTCAGTTGCCATTCTCCGCCTACTACCACTGTTGCATTTGGTGTTTGATTTGCTTGCTTCTCAAATAAATTTGGCAGACTGATACGTTCTTTCTCTACAGAAGTTGCATTCCACGCTTGTATTACTTGATGTTGTTCCTTTGGAAGTACTACTTCCATCTTACCAATTGATTCAGTTGGATCCATATGTGCTAGAGCTTCTAAAAAATGCATAAATCGGTCTTTATGAGCCGTTACATCTCCTTCGCTATATATCGCAGGATTGGCATCAAAGTGAAACATGAATTCATTCTTATCAAAATGGTTATATACATGTATAGAAAGATCGTCTACAGGTCCCGCTGATAGATTGTGTTTCACTCCAAGATTTCCAGCGAAATTCAAACGATAATCAAATGGCATCACATTGATGATTGGACCAAATAATCGTTGGTTTTCTCCTAATAATTTAAGGTCGCGGCGGAGTTCTTCATGACGATATTTTTGATGAAGACGTATTTCGCGTATTTCATGAGCGACTTGCTCAGCAACTTCAGCGAAACTCATATGAGAAGATAAGGACAATTTAAGCGGAACAACATTCATTACCATACTCGGCGTATTGATCGATGACGATCCTAAACGTCCCATCATCGGTAATCCTAAGACAATATCTTTAGCACTTGTTAATTTATGAAGATAAATGGCAAGTGCAGCGATAATCAAGTCTGGCCAATTTACATTGCACTCCAGCGCTACTTGCTGTAATGATTTTGTTTGCAAATGCGATACATAAGCTGTTTGACGTAAAAATTCTTTAGATGTTTTAGACGTATGTTCAGCTAAACTAATCACTTCTGATAAATCTTGAAATCGTTCTAACCAGAAATTGCGGTCTTTCTCAATTTGAGAAGAGTTTCGATATACAGCATCTTCCGCTAAAACTTGTTGTAAAGAACCGAATGGCTTCTCATGATACGATTGCTGATTCATTAACCTCGTATATACTTTTGCTACTTTTTGGACAAGTAACGAGAAACCGTATCCATCCATTACAATGTGATGAATACGCTGATACCAAATAAAATGATCAGATGCTACTTGGAATAATGCTTCGGTAAACAACTTGTCTTTTTGTAAATCAATCGGCATAGATATATTTTCTTTCATCCACATTTCAGCCGCACGTTTCGGATCATTTTCTGAACTGACATCGATGAAATGCATATGAAAATCTAAAGAATCAGCAATGACTTGCCATGGGCCCGCTTCATCTTCTTCAAAATGAACATGTAATGCTTCTGCTTCCATTACAACAGTGCGGACTGCTAATTCAAATATTTCTGGATTCACTACCCCATGTATCTCCACATATTCAGCTGTATTATAAATTGGATTATCTGGATCAAGTTGCTGCGCAAACCACATTCCGGATTGCGCAGATGACAATGAATGGCGAATATTTCGATAATTAGACATACTGTATGACCCCTTTATTTTGTAATCTGCAATTTACAGTACTCTTTCTTTTTGTGATGCTATCATTCGAAACCAGTCTGAAATTGTTGGGTGTTCCGCTAAATCAGCAAAACTAACTTCTACACCATTTTGGCGCCACTTCTCTACTAAACTCATCAATCTAACAGAGTCTAATCCGCGGTTTAATAAATTTTCATCATTTGTAATAGCCGCTGGGGACTCGCGCAGTAGCTGGGCGACTTGTTCACGTATCATTTGTAGTGTAATGGACGATTCGCTTCCCTCTTTTACACATTGTAAATCTGTTAATACTGCATTCGTTGTTGTTGTTACCGCGCATCGATCGGATGCATATTGCATGGCTTGTCTATGATGATCGAATGAAAAATCGGCAACTGCATCAGCGATGAAGAAAGGTTGAATGCCATCCATAAACGCTTCACATGCTGTTAAAAGACATCCAATATGCGCATATACACCGCAAATGATCAATTGATCACGACCTTGTTCATGCAAAATGTCTAATAAATTTGTCTTTTTAAAGGCACTATATCTCCATTTTGTAAGAAAAATATCATGGTCATCAGGTGCAAGGTCATCAACAATTTTCTGTTTATATGGTCCTTCTGGGATACCAGCACCCCAAAAATCTTGTAATAACCCTCTTTGTTCCAATGTTTGTCCACCTGGCTGCGCCGTATAAATAACGGGTACATGAAGTCCCTTACAAGTTTGTCTTATTCGCTGAATATTAGAAATGAGCTCTACTTTTGGAGATTCTTCATCACAGTACGCATCAAGAAAATACTCTTGCATGTCGTGAATAAGAAGTACTGCACGTTTTGGATCTAATTTCCACGTTACTTTATTCATTGGTAAATCTGATTCAGTTGGCATTTTATATATGGAGATAGCAGGAATCGCCATCTAATCACTTCCTTCCAAGTTAATTGAATATATAATGAAAACATTATGAATGAATGGTAGACTGCAATCTTTCAGCAATTGCTTTTCGTAATTCTTTCTTACTTACTTTCCCTACACCAGTTTGCGGAAACGCTTTAACAAATTCAATTCGATCCGGAATTTTATACGCCGCAATTCCGCGTTCTCTTAAAAATGTTTTCAGCTCTCCTACGGATGGCTGTTGTCCGCGTGCGATGACGAAGGCACAAGTACGTTCTCCTAAATACTCATCAGGCATTGATACAATTGCAGCATCATGAACGGAATGATGGGCTAACAGATGATTTTCTACCTCTTCTGCTGCTACTTTTTCCCCGCCGCGATTAATTTGATCTTTATCGCGACCTTCGACGACTAAATACCCGTGCTCATTTATTTTCACGAGATCACCTGTACGGTAAAAACCATCAGGTGTAAAAGATTTCGCATTATGTTCTTCCGCTTTATAATAACCGCGAATCGTATAGGGACCACGAGTTAATAGCCTTCCCACTTCACCCGGCTTTACGTCATAGTCATTTTCATCTACGACACGTACTTCATCAAACTCTGACATAGGTCGCCCTTGCGTATGAATAATCATTTCTTCACAATCATCAAGTCTTGTATAATTGACTAATCCTTCTGCCATGCCAAATACTTGTTGCAATGTACACCCAAATGTAGGACGTATACGCTTTGCAGCTTCTGCGCTAAACTTCGCCCCTCCAACTTGCAAAACTTGAAGGCTAGATAAATCATTATGGCGCGATGGTTTTGCATCCAGCCATATCATCGCAAGCGGCGGTACAAGCGCTGTAATTGTGACGCGTTCCTTCTCAATTAAAGCAAACGCTTCATCAGGACTCCCTCCAGAAGCGAGCACAACCCTTCCCCCAGCATAAAATGTTCCGAGAGTTCCTGGTGAGCTGAGCGGGTAATTATGAGCAACCGGAAGAACAGCGAGATATACACTACCCTCGTTCAATCGACAAATCTCAGCGCTTACTCGCAAACTATAAATGTAGTCATCGTGTGTTCTTGGAATGAGTTTCGGTAGTCCCGTTGTCCCCCCTGATAGTTGTAAGAAAGCTACATCGCTAGATTTCACTTCAGGTAAGTCAACTGGTTCCCTATATAAATTACGAATTCCAACAAATTCTTCTTCCTCACCAACAACAATGATATGCTTCAATGTCGGTACTTTTCTTTTCACGTCTCTTGCAAGATTTCGATAGTCAAATCCAAGTTGTTTATCTGCAATAATATAAGCAGTAGCTTCAGCAAATTCACAAAAATAACAAATCTCACTACTTCGATGTGCTGGCAGAGCGAACACAGGGAGAGCCCCAATTCGAAAAAGTGCAAAACACACTTCAAAAAACTCTATCATATTTGGTAATTGAAGAACGACACGATCTGTTTTTTTAATTCCTAGTGATAGAAAACCAGCGGCTAAACGATCCACTCGTTTATCAAATTCTTTATAACTTATATGATCTTCCCCGCTCGTCAATGCGATGCGTTCACCATACTTGATAGCCCGCTCTCTAAGCATTTCTCCAAACGTTTCTCCGCGCCAACAACCAGCTTCTCTGTAACGATTTGCAAATTTTTTAGGCCATTCATAGCATCCTAATAGCATCATTTATCCCTCCAATGAGTCCTCATGTAATCCCATAGCTTGAAGCATTGTACGGAATTTCGCTGATGTTTCTGCTAATTCATCCTCAGGCTTTGATTCCGCAACAATACCAGCTCCAGCATATAAACGAAGTGAATTCTCTTCTACTTCCGCACAGCGAATTGTTACAATCCATTCCCCATCACCATTTATATCACTCCAACCAAGCATGCCCGTGAAAAACTCTCGATCAAATGGTTCAATTTCTTGAATTGCTTCACGCGCTTTTTCAGTAGGTGTTCCGCAAACAGCAGGTGTCGGATGAAGTACAGATGCTAATTCTAATGCAGAGATAGATTCATCCAGTAGCTCCCCTTTCACTTCCGTAGATAAATGCCACATCGTTTCACTATAAATGAGCGATGGCTTTTCTGGCACATGTAACGTACGGCAATAGGGACGAAGCGCTGCCGCTACTGCCTCTACCACAACCGCATGTTCATGTAAATCTTTCGCTGAGGAAAGTAAATCTTCTGCTCGCCTCTTATCTTCAGCAGGATCTCCACTTCGAGGTCTAGATCCTGCAAGCGGGTTAGAAATAACTTGCATCCCTCTTTTTGAAACAAGCAATTCGGGACTAGCTCCTATCAAGGTCCGAGTGCGTTTCTGCTTTGCACTATCCTCATTATTTGGTAAATCTACCGCAAACGTATAGCCATGTGGATTGTGTTTTGCTAAATCATATAGCAATTTCTGAACATCAATTTCCCCTGAAGAACAAACATCTAATGATCTTGATAAAACGATTTTTTTCAAGTCACCACTCTTTATTTTTGCTATTCCTTGCTCCACACCACGCATATATTCTAAAGGCGTTGGAATCGGCTTCATTTTAAATCTATGTACAGAGGAAGAGTCCTGAGTTTGTTCTGTAACATCCCACTGTAAACGATCTGTAACTCTTGTTTCCTGAGGAACAATAAGTTGCATTGTTTTTGTTCGATCAAAAGGTAGCGCCCCTACTACAATGGGATTTTGATGTCCCGTTTGTTTTGCACTTTTTAATACAGATTGAACAATCTCAGGGAATTTTTCTGCCTGGCTATGTTTAACTGTAGCAAACGTTCCTTCAGCTAGCATCGTTCGATATGGTGAAGCAAAAAAGAACGAAGACCCAGCTTTGTAATCACGCAATAAACTTGTCGCTAATTCGTTTAAAGTAGCTGTATGATTCATAATTTGAAATTCCTCCCGCAATCATTTTTTAAACTCCTAAAGTTGCACCACCATCGATACATAAATTATGCATCGTAATATGACTTGCCTTATCTGAAGCTAAAAATAATACTCCTTCAGCAATTTCTACAGGTGTCGCTATTTTTTGAAGTGGAATTCCCAATCTATATGTATCTTGTGAACCTGCAATAATCCTTTCAGGTCCATTTTCATCTGTCCAAAGTTGCCGCTGCATCTCTGTTTCAGTTGAACCTGGCGAAACTACATTACAGCGAATATTGTACTCTGCAAGCTCTAATCCTAAACATTTTGTAAACATCGTTACTGCCGCTTTTGATGCTGCATATGCCGCCATCCCTATTCTCGGAATATTCGCTGCATTTGAACCAACCGTCACAATGACGCCAGACTTTCTCCCGATCATACGATTACTAACTGCACGGGACATATAAAATACCCCTGTAGAATTGACAGAAAAAGTGGCATTCCAATCTTCATTACGAAAAGATGGAATTTGACCCATTCGTAAAACACCAGCAACATTTACTAAAATATCAATAGATCCCATTTCATTTTCAATTTGATCTACTACACTTTCTACTGCCGCACTGTTACTGACATCCAATTGGAACGCTTTCAAAATTGTTCCTTCTAATTCATGAGAATGTGAAAGTAATTGAAGAGCTGAAAGATTGGTATCTACAGCAGCAACTTCAGCCCCCCTCTCAGCAAGCATACTGGCCACTGTTTTACCAATTCCTTGGGCTGCCCCAGTAACTAAGACTATTTTCCCCTTGAACTCGTTACAACTCATATCCCCAAGTCCTTTCTTTTTAAAATCGATTTCTTATTCCTGTCTAACATGAGAAAATAAGATTCTTTTTATCGATATTGATAATCATTATCAATTATATCTCAACAAAAATAATATACATAGTAAGCTTATCTGTCAAGTATAGATTTTCGTATTTTCACTTCGCTTTTCAAAACTACTTCAATTGATAATGATTTTCATTTTCTTTACTCACAACGAAATGATAATGTTTCTCAATAATCTTGTCAATATTTTTTTATTTTTCAGATAAAATTTTAATTATATCTATATAGTAAAATATTAATATCACCTATTATAAAAACAGTCATTTGCTCAAAAACTGTACCTTTTCCCTCTGAAACCAGTATATTTATATTTACACTTCAACCACAGACATGATAAAAGTAGCAATTTACTACATTTTTAAATTAATATTTTCTCAACAAATATCTGAAAATAATAACGAACAATTTCATCCCTATTATATATATTGAAGTCTTACTGACGGGATAAATGACATATGAATATTCAATTTATAAACTAAATGTAAAAAATGTTCATAAAAACAAAAAACTACTAGTTCATGCTAGTAGTTTCAAAAATAGTATTTATCGCATTCCATTCTCCCACTTTTTCATTTTTTTCTCCATTAATTCCTGTAATTCATGTTCATCTTCCGTTAGTTTATAAAATAAAGCGAGCGATACGAGAATCACATCTATACACTCTTCCTTGACATCATTTATTTCTAATTTCTTATATTCACTGCCGTTTACTTTTAAATAAGACAATACTGCTTGAGATGTCTCACCAACCTCTTCGGTTAATTTTAAAACCATTTGCTCCAATGTTTTTGGTTCTTGTTTACTAAGTAGTTTTATTTTTTTCAATAATGTATCCATAATTTCCCCTCTCGTATTCCTTATGGTTCTAGTGTAAAAATAAAATGAAGCCAGTAAAATGTATATATTCCTAACAGAATTGTATTTTATGCTACAATTTCAAACAATCGATGGATGAATTCTTTCTGATTTTGGACAGACTGGTCCTGTAAATCAATCTGTTTTTTTCATCATATGCATAGCTTCTACTCCAGAAAGAATGGATGTAGCTGTGTCAAAATACTTGAACCCTAGTTCGTTTATCTAATTCTGGACCATACTGATGAGCCCAATACATAATCATTGTATGAGAAATGGATAAACCACGTTCCTCTATTATGAATATTAAGTTATTACCATATCCTTTAGCGCAAGAGTGTTCAACGTCATGCTAATTATTAAATTTTCATATTTAATTGATTATTAGATTTAATGAAGAGGCAGCTTTAGGCCATCCAACGTAAAATGCCATATGTGTTATCAAAGCAATAATTTCCTTTTCGCTAATTCCATTTTTTTTAGCTAATTGTAGATGAAATGGTAATTGTTCAGTATTACCTATACTAATTAGAGCAGATAGTGTACATAAACTTCTTTCTCTAGATGTTAAAGTAGGATTTCTCCATATTTTGTCAAATAATATATTTTCACTATACTCAACAAAATCAGGAGCCATTTCTCTCATTTTCTTTGGTATATTGGATTCGATACGATCATTCACTATTCTTTTCTCTCCTTCATATTAACCAATTGCACTACTCCTTGACCAAATGACCAGTTTTCAGCCGATGTCTCGTTTAATATAATAAAAATATCAGTTGTAGAGATGTTTAAATGATTAGAAATAGCTTTTGATATGGATTTATACAACCTCTTTTTCTGATTTATCGTTCTTCCTGGCCCACATGTAATAGAAACGTGCATCATGTTTTCTGTTCTCTTTTCCTCTCCTTCTAATAGATAATCCGAATCATAAAAAAAATGATTAGAAGAGTAGGGAAAAAACATTTGAAAATAATCATTTTCAGGTATTTCAAAATGTTCAATCAACGAATAGTGAATACTATTACTCACCTTTTTTAATTCTTCTTCTTTCTTCAAAAGACCTTTAGGATAGTAAACGTTAACAAAAGGCATATACTCTCATTCCTTTTCTAATTGTATCGTTTTTGAGATTAATTTCTATTGTGAAACATGTAAAACTTCATATAATGTAAGGTTATCTAGTGAGTTAAATTCTGGTTTTTCTTGATAAAAACTAAATTGACTATAGCCCCATTTATCGGGATTATACACTAATACATTCCCCAAACTTTTTTCTGCATTGTTCACATATTGATTATTGGTATTCAATGGAATTCCACTTAACGATTTACTTTTAGAAATATTCCCTGTATATTCAACAACATATCTACTGTTATTAAAATCTTTATCTAAATGAATAGATAAAGGAACACCAATATTAATTTGTTGCCATCCAAAGGATTCTAAAATATTGTCATAAAAACCATCAAAGATAAATTTGTTCATTCCCTCATGGTTATTCCAAATATATAACGGGGCATAAGAATTATATAGATTTTTATTTTCCACAGCCTCAGTAATTAAATACACCTTAAAATTTAGCCCTTGAAACCCATCTGTTTTATGCCCATTCTGTTTTACCCTTTGTCTAATAATCTCCATATCATAATCTTTTGGCAAGATAATCTTATATTGCATCCCAATCATGTTTATCACTCACTTTCGATATTATATATATTATAATAGTTTGACATTAAGACAGTGTAAAATAGGTATAAATGATGCTCTATATCATTTATACTGATACCTAATAAGGAGTTGAAATGAATGGAAATCAATGATCTTATCATATTTAAAACTGTAGTAAGTGAAGGGTCAATTAGCAAGGCTGCAAAAGAATTAGGTTATGTTCAACCAAATGTAACTGAACGAATTAAAAGATTAGAACAAGAATTAGAAACACCGCTACTACATAGAAATAACAAAGGTGTTTCCCTATTGCCATCAGGCGATATTTTGTTAGATTATACTAATAAAATATTAAATCTAATAGAGGAAGCCAAAAATGAAATTAAAATGAGTGACACTTCTTATCGAATAGCAACGTCACAGTCTATTTTGTCAGATTATTTAAGTACACGTATCAAAGAAAATTTCAGGAATTATCAAATATATATGGACAGTAGTAATTATTTGCAACAACTATTAAAGAAACAAAGAGTTGATATGGTCATAACTTATGAGGATTATTCTGATCCAGTATTTCAAAAAGTATTTAGTTCAACAATTTCTATGGGTTTACTAAAAGCAAAAGGATTATCCAATATTGAATATTCAAAGGAGTTCTTTTTTGTTAGCCATGATAAACAATGTCCCTTTAGAAATTATACAATCGAATTCATAAAGAAGAATAACCTTTCTCAAAAGCAGCTTCAGCAACTAGATTCTTATTCACTTATTAAGGAATTTATTGCTCAGGGAAAAGGATTAGCTTTCTTACCCATCTGTAATGGTAATTTAGAACCCATTAAGGAAGTGCCAATAGAAAAAATACCTATTTATTTTTTTAGGATTCGAGAATCAGAAAAAATGATTCCAAGGGAGCTATTTGATTAATAAATGAATTTTCCTTGCGTATTAACATCTGAAAAAGGTATGATTTATGCGTCCTTCTTTAATTCATTTTTTAAACATCAGAAGTTCTTTTTCTTTTTTTTACGTAGCAACGTTATTTGCACTTGAGGATAATAAATATTCTTAAGTTGATGGGCATGGGGGGCACGTCACATGCCCATCAACTTAAAATTTTATACTACCCCCAGAACGAAAATTTTGTGCATTTTGCTCGTATTTATTTTTATAAATATCGATGTATTTCATTATGAAGTGTTTTCACACGCTCTTTATAGAATATGCCTTTATCCTCTATTTTCAGTTGCGCTATAAACAGATTTGCAAGCATTACCGCTGTATCAAGCTGATAAAATAAGCTGACAATACGAGGAATAGATGCAAAGATACCTTTATTCTTATATCCATCTTTAAATTCATACCAATCAATTTCATTAGTTTCAGCTATCCTCATAAGTTCTAACAGCGGGTGACCAATTAGAGCATTATCCCCATCAACCAACGCCTTAACTTCTCCGTTATATCCAATTAGATTTGCTGGTCGAATGTCCATATGTAATAATTTCCTTACATGATCTGCTTGTTTAAGAATCTCTTCGATTATCGATATATCAGGAAATTTAATATCGCAATGTGTAATTTTGTTAAATCCTTCTACATGTATTTCCCTTCATTTCAATACATGTGTTTTTTTATATTTCCAATCGTAATAAAGCTAGCCAATATTAAGATAGAAAATAAAAGCAAAATATTATTCACTCCCATATGAGTTATGAAAATACCAGTCGACAGAGCGGACGATATCTTAACAAATGATGCTAGAATTGTTCTTAAGCCTATTACTCTACCAATATATTCTGTTGTAGTATTCAACTGTATTAACGTTTGCACAATAATCAAATGCGACATGGTAAATAGCCCCATTATAAATATACAAATAACGGCCGTTGTTTTATAGTCATTCAAATATAATAAAAAAGAAGAGGTTGCCATACCCATCATCGTAATAAAAATAACTTTATGTTTAAACTTTTTTAAAAAATAGATAGCAATCAAACCTGCTATAATTCCTCCTACTGAAAATGCTATCTCAAATATTGAGTAAAGTCCGCTACCTCCTTCAAACTGTTCTGCAAGAGGTAATAATAAAGTTGTTGTCATTTGTATGCTAATGCTATTCAAAATGGATAAAAACAGTAAGTACTTCATTCCTTCTATTTGATTAATAAAACGCCATCCCGATATTAATTCTGCAAAGTAGGATATTCTTGTATTTTTTATTTTTTTAGGGTTCATTCTTTTTATAGAAGAAAAGAAAATGGCCGCAACTAAAAATGTTACAGAATTAATAAAGAAACTAGTGGCTAAAGAAAATTCAATTAGAAATAACCCAGATATACCAGTTCCCACTAGTAATGCTGCTTCATTTAATGAAGATGCTTTTGATATAACAAATGGTATATCATGATTACAGAATGCTTCCTTAATAAATGCAGAAGATGCAGGTTTGTAAACGGTGTAGCAAACTGCTAATAAGAATTGCATAGTGTAAAAAATAAATACTGATTCAAATTTTATGAAAATAAGTATTGCCATGATTAAAACAAGTACAAATCGAATAATATCTGTTAGAACAACAATATTTTTAGAATCATGATGATCTACATAAACAGACACAAAAGGTGTTAAAATGATACTTGGTATATAATAAATTGCAATCATTAATCCGATAGAAGTTGCTTGTCCTGTTAAATGAAAAATATACCATAGCAAGGCAATTTGTTGAATTCCATCCCCAAATCCGGTAATGCTAACCCCTAATAAATATTTTAATTTATTACTCATAAAATTACCCCTGATATAATTGTTATCTTCATTTTAGGTGCATCACTTCAACAGAGTAAATTACAATTTATTTATCTATATTTATAATTTATTCTTATAAGGTATCTCGCCAATTGCCCATCAAGCGAAGTTAAAATCATATCCTCGTAGAGTAGAAAACTGAAACAGATTAAATTTTCTTTAGGGATGGCTTTACCATCCCTTTTCTGTTTCAGCTTCCCCTCATCAAACCGTACGTGAGGTTTTCCCTCATACGGCTTTCCGATGTTCTTCCTTCTTTGGCATTCAGTTTTGTTCTAACTTCCTACTTTCACGAGTGTGTATGTTGTTTTCTTCATCAAGTCCTTAATCCGACCATGTTTCTTTCGAACATTTCTTTTCTTATTCCAGAAAAGGTTAAGCCGTTCTAAGACATACCAATCTATTTTACCGAGCCACTTCCGTCCCATTGAAGATAGGCTGTAATAATTCTTGAATCCTTGTAGAATTCTATTTAAACCTTTTACCATCTCTTCCAATTGTAAATACAGTTTGTTCCTCACCAGCAAGCAGTGCCCAGCTTAGCTGGGCACGCGAAAATAAAAAGACGATTTTTATATTTTAAAAATCATCTTTTTATTTAAACATACTTTTTAACTTACAATTTCCTCTTTTGATTCGTCTGACACTTTTTGTTTCTTTTTCATTTTCACAATATAGATCCCAACTAAAGCAATTAACATCCCCATTACTTCCACTATTGTAAGCTTCTGAGTAAAAATAAACCATGCATATATTGCAGCTACGATTGGTTGTAATAAAACTAATATAGAGGATAGTGCAACATTAACTTTACCCAAACAAAAACTCAGTAGCCCTTGCCCTAAGATCTGTGAAAAAATAGCTAAACCTATTAAAGGCATCTATTCTGAAGTACCGCTTGGAATATAAACTCCTTCAGTAAAAAGCATAGCAATGAAAATTGTTACTGCACTTCCAAAAGCACTAACAAACATAATAATACTAGCGCTTCCTCTTTCTCGTACTTTATATACTGTCAATAAAAAGAATGCATAGAAAAAAGCAGTTAAAAAGGCCAACATATCTCCAAATAAATTATCTGTTGTTATTACTGCTTTACCACTACCTAAAACAATTAACCCAGATATTGTAATAATAGATCCTATAAAAAATGTACGTGTTATCTTTTCCTTAAAAATAAAAAATGAAAATGGAATAATTACTATGGGTACTAAATTAGCTAACAAATTTGCATTTGCGACACTAGTATAATAAAATGATATGTTCCATAAAATTAAATCACCTGCTAAAAGTATGAATAAAATATCTTTTTTTGAAACTTTATTAAGCTCTTTCCATACAAACGGTAATAAAAGCGGTATAGAAAGTAATACGCGATAAAAGCCTGTATTAATCGGCGGTAATTCACTTAGTTTCACAAAAATACCACCTGTAGCTAAAAAACAGACAGCTAAAAATACTAATAGTATATATTTCGTTTCATTATTTCTTATCATTTTTTCTCCTACTGTAACCCCTAAATAAAAGTGGTTCTTACGCACTTTTGGTGAGGATCCATATGTCCCCATGTAAAGAGATTTGGATATTTTTTTAGAAAAACATTTTCCCTACAAAGTTATTAACACTCTTTGTGTTAATAATTTGCTATTTGCACGTCCATACATCATTCGTTTGATTGTTTTAAGTCGATTAATATGTCCTTCTGTTATGCCGTTACTAAGTGAAAGAGAACATGCTGCAGTAATTGCTTTTATATCTTTCTCCACGTAATTTACAAATGTTTGGATGGCAGGAAATGGTATGTTTTTATATGTTATAAACCAATTTGTTAAGTCTTCAGCTCGTTTTTCACGAACAATAGATAGAAAATCTTGAATCATGCGATGAACTTTTTTCAGTTCAGGAAACTCTGTTCGAAATATTTCTGATATGCTGTTTTTCCACTCTGCAGGAACATGCTGGTTTAGTGATTCTTTCAATGCATCAAATAGTCCTTTCAGTATATACCAACGGTCTGCTACCTGTTGGGCATGAGGAAGTGCTTCGGAAATGGCAGAAGCGTAAGAAATAGAGCCGTCACGACTCACAACTTGTATAGTAGGATGTTGTTTTAACCACTCTACAACGTCTTTTTTGTATGGCTTTCTAAAATCGTAATAGGACGCCTTGTATCTTGGTCTATAATAAGCGCTCCATAACGATTGCGTTTTTTAAAAGCAAAATCATCAATTCCAATGTTAAATAAGTTTTGATACGTAGGCGGCTCCATTTTATAGAGTAAGCGAAGAAGTGTATCACGCCTTGTATGAAATCCTAGTGATTCCGTCACTTTAGATGCAGTTGTACAGTTTGTGAATAGAACAATTTTCTGTGAAATTTCTTGCAAACGATTCGTTTTTCGTTGATATGATTGAAGCCACGCGAATCGCTCGACAAATATCCGTTGGGCTATCACAAAAGAATTTCTTTACTTGTAAGTGTAGGTGGATAGATATTTGTTGAATAGCTAAGTCTTGAACAAAACGTGTATAACGACTATGTACTCGTGATGAAATCTTGCCACAAGAAGGGCAGGGACATGATTTACAGATGGATTTTAGGATATAAACATGAGTGTGGACCGCTTGAAACGAAGACATAAGTTCAATACCTTCAAATGAAGGAATACTTGTATTCCTTCACCAAAAGTGCGTAAGAACCACTTTAGTTTAGCAGTCACAGGCACCTGTAAGTGTCTTTTCTTTATGGAAAAGTAGTTCTAAATAAATAGAAAAGCCTCCTTATTGAGGCTTTTCTATTTAAAACTTCATTATCCTTTTCTTCCTTCATAATGTCCTACGTAATAAACTTTACCTTCTTTATCATGTTTTACCTCTATTCCTTTCAGGTACCAATGAACTCCATTTTGATAAAAATAGTTAGCAAACCTATTATCATATCTGATTTCATCCCTTTTAAAAATCGAATCTAATGTATTTAATTCAGTTTTAGGACTAACAGTATTTTCTGTAGTTGTTGTACTTGCTGATGCGGCCCCAATTCCTCCTGTTAATGCAATACCTGTCGCTAAAGCTCCAACTACTAATTTCTTAAACATAACAATTCCTCCTTTAATAATTTTATAACTTACAACCTAAATATAACCAAATTTACAAAAATGTAAATATTTTCGAATTATAGAAATATTTGTTTAAATTTTAGGAATGTTGAGATTCTACTTTATCAAAGATTACTAAGAAAATATCGATTATACTAGAAGCTGACACTTCCCTATTTTTTAGTTTAAATAACTTGTTTTTAACTACATTATATTGCAAAGGAAAAGACATCTGAAGGTCTCATGGAGGGGGGATTCACCCAATAATATAAAACTCACGTTAAGACATTTGATTAGCGATACCCCTAGAAAAGCCTTTTTTATCACCATACAAATCATAACCACCCTTCCAAAGGGTGGTTTGCACAAAGGCTATAAGCCTATACTACCGGTCAACGACTAAAGGCGCTGGCTTTCATATACATTCAAGCTTCTATTGCCTTTGCCACTTTTGCCACCCCTGAAGGGATATTTGTATGACACGCTACCCTTTAAAAGGGTCTGTATATTCTTTTACACTTAATTTATCTAGTGCTATATCATGCTTCTCTTGGTCTTGAATATATTTTTTTATTGTCGCTTCATTCAATCCCACTGTACTCACATCATATCCTTTACGCAACGATTTACAAGCTGTTGCCTTTATTCTTCCCTATAGTAATGGCGTGTTAGAAGGACAGGTAAATCGCTTGAAATCAATCAAACGAATGTTGTATGGGCGAGCTGGTTTAGCTATATTGCAAAAGCGCATGTTATATACACTCTGATTTATTATTTTGAAAGAATAAAATTTTATACGGTAACAACGTTATATGAGATTTCACCAAATCTGCGTAAGAACCACTTTTGTATTGCAAAAAACACTCAGTATTTTGGTTAATAGTAATTATTTTATTATCTTATTCTTATAAAAATAAATAATTAAAAATTTAAAATCATAAATACAGCAAGGGAAGGCTTGTATACTGATATATAATACTGCACTCCCTTGTTATATGTATGATATAGCCTAGTACTAACGTTGCTGTAACCAAGGGCAAAGCTACAAATGTAATTATTCGGACGTATTCTGCTGATTACATCGATCACACAAAATCTCTTTCGTATTTTTTACTAATACTTTATCTAATACCCGACGGGCATTCTTGATCTAGTTGGTAGGTTCAACCGAACAATAAATTCTTCCCCTTCAACAATTTTTTTAACACAAATATGGCAAACTAGTTTTGCTTCTTTAAAAAATGACACCAACTTTATCACCTTTCTCTACTCATCTTCTAAATCTTGTTCTTGCTTTACTCTTAATCTATATACATAATACAGCGGTATAAACCCACAAATAAATACAATAGATCCTAACAATAGACCATCAATCCAGCTAAAGTTTGGTGTAATAGAAATCAGATATGCAACAGTTACTACAATAATAGTTAGTACTACCATACTAACTATAAGTGATTTCTTTGGATTTTTTATTTCCTTTTCCTGTTCCACACTAACACTCATCGATAAATATGCAGATACAACAGAGGTTAAAATAACTACCATCCAAAGTGGATTTTCACGCACCCCATCAAGTCCATTTTGAAAGAACTCGTAGCCAAGAATGCATAAGATTCCAATCGTTTGGATAATATACATAATTCGAATATTTTTCAAATTCCTTAAAATGAGTCTTTCATCTGTAATTTTCTTCATTCAAAATCCTCCTGGTTTATCCAAAATATTTCGTCTAATTTCGCATTTACAGCATAGCAAATTTGTAAACATAGCTTTAATGATGGGTTATATTTCCCTTTTTCAATTAGACTGACGGTTTGCCTTGTAATACCAACTGCATCAGCAAGCTGCTGTTGTGTTAAATCTGCTTTGACACGAGCAATTTTCACGTTATTTTTCATATAACACCCTCCATAAATAATGTAACTTATATATTACTTTATGTAAAGTATAAGTTACATAAAAACTAAAAAACAACTTCATATTTGAACTGTATCCTTTAAAATAGACAGTTTAAAGGAGATCATAAATACTTTTCCCTTATTTTCTTATTCTTTACACAAGTATATATTAACTATAAAATCGATTCCTGTTATAAATATCAACATAACAATAAACGTTAAAATGAACAAAAATTTCACTAAGGTGAAGATAATGAGAAACCACTCCATTTCCATGGTCAACATACACTCCTAGACTACCTCCATTAACATAGATTGTTTCCTGTCTAGCAATTCTAGCTTCCATTGCCCAATGCGGTGGTCGCTCCAATATCTACTGCATTATGCGGTTTACCACCTCGTACCGCATCAAATGTATCTGTCATTCGAGTAAAGTTGTCCATTTCCATCCTTCATCTGAAACCATCTCGCCATCCCCCGCGGAAACATAGCTTTAATTCGTTTGTAAAAAATATTAAACTTTATTAAATTTGATATTTTTTGTATAATTAAAATGTTTAGATAACTTAAATTTTTAGGAGGTTTTATTTTTTTATGGCAACGTTAGATAAAAAATCCATAGTTGAAAGCGTCCCGCAGAAAGGCTTTTTCGGTCACCCAAAAGGCTTATTCACCCTCTTTTTCACAGAATTTTGGGAGCGCTTTTCTTACTATGGAATGAGAGCAATTCTACTCTTTTATATGTATTATGAAGTATCAAAAGGTGGGCTTGGAATCGATAAAGCAACCGCTGCATCCATTATGGCCATCTACGGTTCACTTGTATATATGTCTGGCATTATAGGCGGCTGGATTGCCGATCGTCTATTAGGGACAAGTCGAACTGTTTTTTACGGCGGTGTTTTTATTATGTTCGGTCATATTGTTTTATCTTTTCCTGGCAGCATTACTGCCTTTTTTATCTCGATGGCACTTATCGTTATCGGGACAGGATTATTAAAACCAAATGTATCAAGTGTTGTAGGAGACTTATATAGCGACGAAGATAAAAGACGCGATTCAGGTTTTAGTATTTTTTATATGGGAATTAATTTAGGCGGTCTTCTCTCTCCTTTAGTCGTTGGTACCATTGGACAACAGTATAATTTCCATCTCGGTTTTGGTGCAGCAGCTATCGGTATGTTCATTGGCCTAATCGTATTTGTTACAACAAAAAAGAAAAACCTTGGCTTAGCAGGCACTCAAGTCCCTAACCCTTTAGCACCTCAAGAACGCACAAAAGTGTTTGGAAGGCTCGGTATTGGTGCTCTTGTCATTATCATCATTGGATATATGACAATTACAACTGGTATTCTAACAATACAACGCTTCACCATGGTCGTAAGTGTGTTAGGTATCATTATCCCAACTTGTTATTTTTATGTCATGTATCGAAGTCCGAAAACAACTGAGGTGGAACGCTCACGCCTTCTAGCATACATCCCTCTTTTTATTGCAGGTATTATGTTCTGGTCCATCCAGGAGCAAGGCTCTATTATTCTCGCAAGATATGCTGATGAGCGTACACAATTACAATTCGCTGGATTAGAACTGCAATCTTCATGGTTCCAATCCTTGAATCCACTATTTGTTGTTTTATTGGCACCAGTATTTGCATGGTTATGGATAAAACTTGGAGATCGTCAACCTTCTACTTCTAAGAAATTTTCAGTCGGACTATTTTTTGCAGGAATTTCTTTCTTAATTATGATTATTCCGGCATACATGCATGGTACAGAATCACTAGTAAGTCCAATATGGTTAGTGCTTAGCTTCCTCCTCGTTGTAACTGGGGAATTATGCTTATCACCTGTTGGACTTTCTGCCACAACAAAGCTAGCGCCAGCAGCATTCTCTGCGCAAACAATGAGTTTATGGTTTTTATCTAATGCTTCTGCGCAAGCAATTAACGCACAAATTGTACCGCTATATAACCCAGAAACAGAAATTATATACTTTGGTGTCATCGGTGGGGTCTCTATTCTTTTAAGTGCTGTTTTATTTTTACTTTCACCAAAAATTCAAAGCTTTATGAAAGGGGTACGTTAATCCCTATTAAAAAGAAAAGAGACTTGCTTCATTTGCTAGTCTCTTTATCTTATTATCAGAAAAACTGAACTTATTAGAAATGTCTTCATAAACGTTTATAGACAGCTATCATGTGATAATCATTCCAGTAAAAAACATAACACATCACTACTTACTAGAGCTATTTTTGGCTATATTTACCGGTTATAATACAAAAAAGTTCATGTTATCCTTTTATTATCGAAAAGATTTCATTCGATGTAGTTATTCACACAAAAAACATACTTCTCTTTCCCTTGAATCTCTGTCGCTACAGAGATTCTTTTTCTATGTTTTCTACTTTTCAATATGCAAGTCCAATATACAAACTACCCTATTCATTCTATAAAGTGACACTTTCATCAGTGGAGCTTTTCTTCATCCCCACTGATGAAAAAACTATTTCACCATAAACTTCGTCTGACTACACCCATCTTTCTGCTTTGTTACTTCTAATACAGCTGGCATTGCGTTTTTTAACTCTTGTACGTGTGAAATCACGCCGATAAATCGTCCTGATTTTTGCAGGTCGATGAGTGCATCTACTGCTTTTGTAAGAGATTCTTCATCAAGTGATCCAAACCCTTCATCAATAAACATCGTTTCAATCGAAATTCCGCCTTCATATGCCTGGATTACATCTGACATTGCAAGCGCAAGACAAAGTGACGCGTTAAATTTCTCTCCACCAGACAATGTTTTTACGTCGCGCGTTTGACCTGTGTATGCATCGTATACATCTAATCCTAATCCACTTTGACGATTGCGCTTTTCCACTCGTTCGCTTCGTTTTAAATAGAACTGTCCATTTGATAATTTACGCAGTCTTTCATTCGCAATATGAACAATTTGTTCTAAATACTCAATTAAAATGTAACGCTCAAAGGAAATACGGCTTTCATTATCTCCTTTCATTACTTCATATAAATCAACAAGTTCTTGGAAAGCTTTTTCTTCCTCACGAATTTGCTCGTCAATTCGTCTAATGTTTTCATATAAGTCAGAGATATATTCCACGGCACTTTGTGCACGCTGACGTTTTTCTTTTGTAATATCAAGCTCAATATCTAACTTTTTCATTTGTTCTTCAATGGATATAATATCCGTCCATTCTTTATCCTGTAATTCATTTGTTAATTCTTCAATTTGCTTCGCCAATACTTCAAGTGATGAATAATAACTTTTAATTTTTTGTTGTAATTCTGCTATTTCTGTATCTGTTCGTTTTGCTTCTTTATACGCAGATTGATCCGGAAAACCACCTTGTTCAAGCTCGTTTGCAAAACGCGTAAACGTCTCTTCTCTCTTCTCTTTCGCATTGTTTACTTGTTTCACAGCACTATCATATTCAGCTTGCATGCGCACATATTCATTTTGCCAATGTTGATAAGCTTCTTGGCCTTTCTTCCATTCATCTTCCATCGTTCGTAACTCTTGCATTGCACTATCCAGTTTTTGTTTCCATGCTTCAAATGTTTGTAAGTTTTCAGGAATTTTTTGCTGATTATATTCATAAGATGTTCGAAGCTCAATGTATTCTTTCTCTACGCTGTGATGTGCTATTTCCATCTCACGTTTTTTCTTCTGCACTTCCTCTAATTGTACTTCTAACTCTTTTACATGTAATGCAAGTTGTTTTCTCTTTTCTTCACTTGCTTTTAATTTATTTACTTCAGCCGCTCGTTGTTTTCCTTTTTGTACTAGCGCATGATACGTATCGACTAACACTTCTGGTTGATAACCACGCTTTTTCACTTCTTCAATTATTTGTTCATACTGCTGACGGTAGAAATTCCATTTTTCCGCTAATTGAAGATGTGATTTTTCAGCAATATTTTTCTTTTCTCGCAACTCATTCAGTTGATTTTCATCAATAGAATCGCCTCGCTCTGTTGCTTTATTTGGATGCGTTGTACTACCGCATACCGGACAAGATTCTCCATCATGAAGATGCAGTGCTAATATGCCTGCTTGTTCATTTAACCAGCGGCTCTCCATCTCTTCATATGTTGTAACAGCAATCTCCATATGTTGAGCTGCTTGCTTTTTTTCTTGCTCATATTTTTCTTTTTCTTCCCAAACGTCATATGCTTGTTTTAATACTTTTGCATCTTCTCGCATATGTGTTAATTCTTCTATTTTTTCTACATATTGTTCGAGCGCGGCTTCTAACTGGTTTAATTCCTCAGTTAGTTGTTGTTTTTGCGAAATCTGAACTTCTAGCTGTTGTTCCAGCTTTTGAATATTCGTTTTCATTCGCTCGCTCTGCGCCTCAGCTTTTTGCAGTGTTGATTTTTGTTCTGCCAATGAAGTTATAACGGGCTGTAATTCTTCTAGTCTCTGTACATTTTGTTTCAATTCTTCACGCGCAGGTTCTTTCTGTTTTAATTCTTCATATTTTCCTTGTGCAAGCACAAATGCTTCAGCCGTTTTTTCCTTCTGAACAGTTATTTGGTTCAATGATCGCTGGGCATTCTGCTCACTTTGCTGCGCTTCTTCATACCATTGTTCAAACGGTAGTAATCTTTTTGCTTGTTCTGCTCGTTTAAAGTGTTTTTCTGCGATTTCGATTTGTTCACGTCTTGCTTCTAAAGCTTGTTGTTGCTCTTTTTTCTGCTGTAAATCTTGAAATTTTTCATTTGTTGATTTTGCTGTATGAAAATGTTCTTCGATTTCTTTTAATTGCTTTGTTTGTGCGATTTGCTGCGCTTGTAATTGTCGAATTTCCGCTTCATAGTAACTCGTTTCTTGTTCTAGCGCTTCAACTACTTGATGCGTATTGACATGTTCTTGCTGCACTAAGACCTCTAATAACGAACCGTCTCGAACAGGTAATTGAAAAGCATTTCGGAAATAAATTTCTCTTTCTTTTTGTTTTCCCTGCAATATGTCTTTCCACTGTTTCCGCTTTTGATCCAGTAATTCACGCATTAATTTATAACGATCCGTTTTAAAAATACGACGCAGAATTTCTTCTTTATTCTCTGTTTCAGATGTTAATAGTTTTCGAAACTCTCCTTGTGGAAGCATAACAATTTGGCTAAACTGATGTTTACTAAGACCTATTAACTCTTCCACTTTTTTATTTACATCCGTCACATGAAAACGATCGACACATGGATTTTTCTCACCGTTGACTACTTCATACAATTCAATTGCATGCCCAGTCACAGTTTTATTTCCTTTTTTCTTATGTCCAAGTTGTCTTTTTATCTCATATAGTTTTCCTTTTAATTGAAATGTCAATTCTACACTCGTATATACATTATCATCGGCAAAATGACTGCGTAGCATACTTGTATCACTTCGTTCTTCTCCGCTAGCTTCCCCATATAGCGCATAACAAATTGCATCAAAGATTGTCGTCTTTCCTGCACCAGTATTTCCTGAAATTGCAAAAATACGATGATTTCCTAAATCGCTAAAATCAATGACTTCTCTCTGTTTATATGGGCCAAATGCTGTCATCGTAAGCTGAATTGGTCTCATCCTCGTTCACCTTCCCGTTCCTGCACTGTTTGTAACACTTCTAAGAAGAGACGTTCTTTTACTTCGGATAAATCCGATCCCTTCATTTCTTTATAAAAAGCTTTTAATAAAGATACATCATCCATTTTATGTCTAGAAATAGTGATTTCATTTGCTTCTGTAAGCTCTCGTCTTTGTATCGAACGCTCAACATGCATTGCATTTGGATATACAGATCGAACTTTTTCCATTGGTTGTAATACTGGTGTTTCATCTAATAGTTTTACAAAAACATAGTCTTCACTTGTTGGATGTTTTAATAAATCATCTATTTTCGCTTCTACTGTTCGCATTTGGCGACGAGGAATCAATAAACGCTTTTCTATTTCAACGTTACCTGTTCCATCTATCTCCACAATATAGTACCCTTTTTTATGTCGTTCTTCTGAAATGGAGTATGCTAGCGGTGAACCAGAATAGCGAATGGTTTCATTACGAACAAAATGCGCTTGATGTAAATGTCCAAGCGCTGTGTAATGAAACTGGTCAAAATAGTGACTATTTACATACTCGGCACCACCAATTGAAAGCGGACGTTCTGCATCGCTCGTGTTCTCCTCTGGTTCACCCGAAGATGTAACAAATGCATGTCCTACAAAGATATGTCTTGCCTCTTTATCCATTCTCTCTGACAGCTCATTTATAAAAATACGCATCGCATCATCATGAGAACGAATATCCTCATTTTTCATAATATGTCTAACAATACTTGGATCAGCATATGGCACTAAATGAAAATGTACTTCTCCATACTCATCATGTAAAATAACTGGCTCATCTGGAAATTGAAATTGACCGACAATATGTAGCCCCTGTTTTTTCATTAACCCACTACCAAAATGAATGCGATCTGGGCTATCATGATTTCCTGCTACCGCGATAACAGGTGTTTGTAAGTCAATCACTATTTTTTGTAATACATCATTTAATAAGTCGACTGCTTCTGTTGGAGGGATTGCTCGGTCATATAAGTCACCTGCAACAATTACGGCATCTGGTTTTTCTTCTTCTACAGCTTGAACAAACTGTTCTAAAACAACTCGTTGATCGTCCGTCATATATACACCGTGAACAAGTTTCCCTAAATGCCAATCCGCTGTATGAAAAAACTTCATCTTGTCCTTCCCTTCTCTCTTTTAATTTACTGATTGTAATGAAACAAGTTGATAGTTAACAATTGTTTTCTCGTCTTTCCATTCTAACTTTTGAATCATTGCGCTACCAATTCTTTCTTGCTCTGATTTATATAAAGGTAATATTTCATTCACAGCAAATAAGTGATAGCCCTCTAAAGTTAATTGAAATATGTTTTCTTCTATATGTAATCTTATTTCTTTTTCATTTGAAATAATTTTTGTATGCATCTCAAACTTCATATAGATACAACCCCTTTTTCTCGATTCACTATACTTTAATAGTATAGTGGGGATTCTAGATTGACAAGGGCATACATCTTCTTATTTCCTTTTTTATTTTTATATCTTTCAATACGGTATGTGAAATTATAATCATTTACAAAAATAAAAATACTATCTCAAGTATTTTTATTTTTGTAAATAATCTTTCATTATATAGTACAATACAGGAATTAAAACACTCACTATAAAGAATGAAAATAAAGCGATAGTATACCCGTCTTTATTTAATATAAAACAAAGTGAAATAGCAATGATAAAAATCGGAAATACAAGACGAACTTTTTCCTTCACTTCTTCTGTCGTATCTGTATGATGAAAATAATGCGTAATTCCTACCATGAGAGAAGACAAAATAATAACCGATAATAGTAAAGGTCCTGGCATTCCGATCTCCCCTTTCTCTATCCCTTATTATATACAAACTAAGGATTTGTTAAAAGTTTGATAATTCAGCACTTATGACAAAATGTAACTTCTATATTACATTTTCTTACATAAAAATCATTCAACATCATAACATATCTTTTGTTTTCATACTATAAACTATCATGATTGCTGTTGTAATATTCCGCTTACTTCATTGAAATCCTGCAAATGTTACTCGTCAAAATATGCAAGACATTTAAAAAAACCTAACATTTTGTCTAAACAATGAGACACTTTATTTTCTTTGTTTTCTTTCATTTCGCGTTCTCAAAACTGGCACATTCCTTGCAATGTACAATAAATTATAAAGGATATTTTAGCTTTTATCGAGAAATAAGAAAATGAGAATATTTGTAGAGGAGGATTTAAAATGACTGAAAATGTTTTATTTTCCATTGGTGATCATGGTGTCGCAACCATTACGTTAAACCGTCCAAAAGCGCTTAACTCCTTATCGTATGATATGTTAAAATCAATTGGGCAAAAGCTAAAAGAATGGGAAACAGATAATCAAATTGCATTGATTGTCTTAAAAGGTGCTGGATCAAAAGGTTTTTGTGCGGGTGGTGATATTAAAACGTTATATGAAGCTCGTTCAAATGAGGTTGCATTACAACATGCCGAAAAATTCTTTGAAGAAGAGTACGACATAGATACTTACATATATCGTTATCCTAAACCAATTATCGCTTGTTTAGATGGAATTGTCATGGGTGGTGGCGTTGGTCTAACAAATGGAGCAACATATCGAATTGTTACAGAACGCACAAAATGGGCAATGCCTGAGATGAATATTGGATTTTTCCCTGATGTTGGGGCTGCTTATTTCTTAAATCAAGCACCGGGACACACTGGTCGTTACGTTGCTTTAACAGCTGCCACTCTAAAAGCTGCTGATGTATTGTATATAAATGCTGCTGATTATTATATGACAACCGAATCTTTATCTGCTTTCTTAACAGAAATCGAAAATACAAATTGGAATATACAAGATGTACATACTGCATTAAAGAAAATTATTCATACCTTCGCAAGTACACCTAATGCAGAAAGTACACTTGCTTCTCTATTAGAAGATATCAATACCCACTTTTCCTTCCGTTCAATTGAAGAAATTATCGACTCATTAGAAAAAGATAGTGGAACATTTGCTTTACAAACAAAAGAAACATTATTATCAAAGTCTCCATTCTCATTAAAAGTAACATTAAAGCAACTAACTGAGGGAAGAAATAAATCGATAGAAGAATGCTTTGCAACCGACCTTATACTAGCAAAAAACTTCATGCGCCACGATGATTTCTTTGAAGGTGTTCGTTCCGTTGTTATCGATAAAGATCAAAATCCACAGTATAAATATAAACAATTAAGTGATGTTTCAGATGAAGATGTAAACCGTTTCTTTCACCTTCTACATGTATGATGAAGAAGCTAGATAAGCGGCAGATTCGCTGCCGTCATCTAGCTTCTTATTCTTTATCCCGCTATTTTAGGGCAGATCGGTTGGTAATGACTCATAATCAGTGAAGGATAAAGAAAACCTCACTGATGAAAGTTTTACTTTATGTTAAACTATTGTTAACCCAAATTTCATACAATTCAAACAAGAAAGGTGGAGTGATTATGGAGAACTATTTTCTTTTTATTATTATGTCCATTTGTCTTATTATTTTGCCTGGACCTGACACCGCAATGGCGACAAAAAATACGCTTACGTCAGGGAAAATAGGGGGAGTGAAAACAGTTTTTGGCACATGTATCGCTCTTTTCATTCATACGCTAGCTGCTGTAATTGGGCTTTCTGCAATTATCGTAAAATCTGCTTTCTTATTTTCCATTTTTAAATATGGCGGTGCCCTTTATCTCATCTATTTAGGCATAAAAGCACTTTTATCTTTAAAAGACAAAAACAATATAGATGTAAATGAACACTCTATACACCATACAAATAAAAACAGTTCTTGCTTTCGTCAAGGTTTTCTTACTAACCTTTTAAATCCGAAAGTCGCTGTTTTCTTTTTAACCTTTTTACCACAATTTTTAAATCCGAATCATAATACACTTGTTCAACTTTTCATTATGGGGCTTACTTATCTAGTTTTAACAGTAATCTGGTTTAGCTTCTATATCTTCTTAATTGACAAAATCAGTGCTTTCATGAAAAAACCTACTACTCAAAAATATGTTCAAGGACTTACTGGCATTGTACTAATTGGATTTGGTATCAAACTAGCTTTTGAAAAAAGCAACTAAAAAAAAGGGTGAGTTGCAAATAAAACTCACCCTTTTGATAATACGCTATCTGGAAATAAGATTTCCATATCAAGTAAAACTTTAAATTTATAGTTTGTTATATTATAGTTTATTTTTAATTCTTAATAATAAATTGTTCAACTATTTTTTCTAAATCCTCCACTTTCTTTTTCATATCACTAGAGTTAGTGGAAATTTTTTGGATTGACATTGCTTGTTTTTGAATTAACTGTCCCGTTTGACTCGTTCCTTCAAATACTTGTGTGGAAGTTTCAGAAACTGCGGATAGAGACGCATTTACTTCTTCTGTTGCAGCTGATATTTCCTCTGTTGCAACAGACACTTCTTGAATTTGGCTTGTAATTCTATTGATATCCTCCATAATAGAAGAAAATGCTTGATCTGCTGTAAGAGCAGATTCTTTTCCTTCTGCTGCTTTCTCTGTACCCCTTTGCATAACGAGAACTGTATGTTGCGTATCTTGTTGGATCGATTGTATCAAATGATTAATTTCTTTGGCAGATTCCTTAGACTGTTCAGCTAAATCTCTTATTTCAGATGCAACTACTGCAAATCCTTTTCCATTTTCTCCAGCACGTGCAGCTTCAATGGCAGCGTTTAAAGCTAATAAGTTTGTTTGTTCTGCAATATGTGTAATGGCATTTAATGCTGTATCAATTTTCTGTATGCGTAAGACAAGATGATCTATCGCTTTAGAAGTTTCTTCTACCACTTCATGTACATTGTTCAGCTGAAGAATGGATTGTTTCACCACTTTACTACCAGAATCCACTCGTTCTGTTGTTGTAACAGCTACTTCAGCAACAGTTGATGAAGAGTCAGCTACTGTTTGCACTCCCGTTGAGATTTCTTCCATTGATGATGAACTTTCCTGGATTCCTGTAACTTGATTCTCAATTTTAACATTCATTTCTGAAATCGTTTGAACAACCTCTTTTGATATATTCGACGCTTGCTTCGCATCTTGTAACATGGCATCGGTAGAAGAAATAACTTCCTGTGTCGTCACTTTCACGTTTCCAATCAATTGTTGCAGGTTATCTAACATGGCATTAAAAGACTGTACGATGCTTCCTAATTCATTCTTTGATGTATAAGAAGTACGTATTGTTAAATTACCCGCAGCAACTTGCCCCATATCTCTTTGTAATAATGCGATTGGTTTACTAATTGCTTTTCTAATCATATAACCGATCCCAACAAGACATATAATTGCAAGAACTGAAATAGTAATAAACGTAAATATTGTATTTTTCACATCTGTATCATTTTCTTTATATAATTGTTGGACTGCGTCGTTATTATCCAGTGTCAACTCCTGAATCATTACAATTAGCTTTTGTAAATTCGGTCCAATTTCTTTTACATAATACGTATAAGCTTCTTCAGTATTAGACTGTGCTAATTCTTGTACTGTTTTTAACTTCGGTCGTGTCTCATTAAATAATTTTCGAAATGCTTGAAGTACTTCCTTCTCTTTATCTAAGTTTATTTGAGCCTCAAATTTTTTTAATAACTTATCATTTGCTTCACGAATCTCCCCCATCTCTTTTGTCAGTTCTTGCTTCCTATTTTCATCCTTTGAAAGCAAGAATTCCATTAGATCCTTATTAATTTGATACATATTCGATTGGACACTTTCTATCCATTGAACCGGCAGTAGGTGATTTTGATACATATCATTAGATGTTTTATTTATTTTTTGAATCGACAAAAATCCAATTGAAGTTAATGTAAGAATAACAACACACGCTATGAATGTTAATATCCTTACCCTTGTTCTAATTTTACTGTTACGTATAAAAGACAACCAAAAACACTCCATTTCTATATAATGTTTAAGTAATATATTTTATATTAAATTTTAATATTTTTCCACATAATTATAGTGCATAAGGAGCTGTCCCATAAGTCAAATTTTCGACTATGTGACACTCCCTTTTGTTTTAGAAATGTTGATATATCGATGTTTTTGTTTTTACATTTTGGAGGAATTTCCCCTTTTGGGACAACCTCATTATTTTTTTATCCTCTAATTACTTATACCTTATGTTTACTACTTAGCCTTTCTCTATACACTACATAATTAAGCCTCTGAAACTCCTTTCCCCTCTCGCTCTTCAAAATAAACTTACTTTTAAAGGGAAAAAGAAAAATTGACAAGGATTTTCTATGATCTTTAGCGTATATGTTTACAAAGAATAACTAGAAATTCAACCCTATTTTATAAAAATAAGGAGGACATATGAGAAGGATCCTTGCAAATAAGTATGTTGAAATTCCCATACACTATATTCTATCAATCATTGTAATTTTCTTTTTAGGGACATTACCCCAATTATTTATCGGCATGAAACTTGATGTTACAAATTATTTCAATACTATCGTATCTACATTTTCCCGTTTTTTTGATAATAGCTCTTTTACATATTCTCATTATAATAAGGATTTATTTCCGCAAATCTTTATTCAATATAAAGAAACGGTTTTTATATTTTCAATCTCATTTCTTGTCTCTATCATTGCCTCATTTCTGATTGTTTATCTTATTTTAAAAACGTCATCGAAAACAAAAGAACGAGTAAAAATGGTTTTTGAATTCCTTGAATCGATTCCTGATATTTTACTAATCATTGGTCTTCAATTACTCATTGTTTGGATCTACAAAAAAACAAATTTACTCATAATGAACATCGCGCGAGTAGGTAATGAAAACATTGTATTTTTACCTGTATTATGTCTTAGCTTACCCACTATTTTAATGTTTACAAAATTGCTCTTATTTCGCTTCGAGATGGAGTTACAAAAAGATTATGTATTATTAGCTCGTGCCAAAGGCTTTGATAAATTATATATTTTAAATCGCCATATTTTGCGGAACGTATTACTTAGTATGCTATACTTTTCAAAAACCAATATTTGGTTTATGCTTTCGAATTTATATATTATTGAATATTTCTTTAATATTTCTGGTATTTTTTTATTCTTAAAAGAATACCCCAATCCTGAAATATTTACAATTGCTTTAATACTTATTTATACCCCCATCTTCATTGCATTTAAATTATTTGATATTTTCATTCCAAATGAATTGAAAGGAGATACTTAAAATGTGGAATATATTAAAAAAAGATAAGTATTTTCTTATTAGTATTTCCTTTTTAATTCTAGTCTTTTTAATTAGTATAGGTTTCTCTCTATACACAAACGATAATATTCCTCAATTTTCTATTAAATATGATGAAAAAGGTAATGTTCAGCCTGCACCGTTTCCACCATCCTCTACCTTTCTATTAGGAACAGATACAAGAGGATATGATTTATTACATCGTGTTATACTAGGGGCTAAATGGAGCATTGGGATTACATTTCTGATCGCCATCCTCCGTACCATATTAAGCATAGGAATTGGATTTTATATCGCATTTTATGTAAAAAGAAAATTTAGAACATTGGAAGGGATTTTTGATAGCTTCACTGTAATACCAATGACACTAATCGCCTATTTCATCTTAAATACTGTACTTAGATTTGAGAACGGCGATGTCCCTCCTCCATTCTATCAACGTGCTATATTCGAAACCATTACCTTAGTAATACTAGCACTCCCAACTCTATCCTTTTACTTTGCTAATGAAACAAAAAAGCTTCTTTCTGAAGAGTTTATGCGTGCAGCTGAAATATTAGGGGGAAGTAAATGGCACAAAATAAAAAAACATATATTACCTAATATATTTCCCATTTGTATGATTGTTTTAATTCAACAGTTTGTACAAGCATTAATTCTTCTCTCTCACCTAGGCATTTTAGAACTATTTTTTGGTGGAACTATACTAACAGGAGGAGGAAAAGAAGCAGACTCTGTTAGTAATGAATGGTCAGGATTAATAGGACTCTATTTTCGTTCTCTATCTACTCAGCCTTGGATTTCACTTGCTCCAATTGCATGCTTCATTATTACTATAATTGTAGCAAACCTCCTTGTAAGACGTGTTACACTCGCAAATGAAAATCGCTATACGAAGAACAACATAAAGGAAAATTCCGATAACATTCCTAAACAAAAATTAGAAAAAACTTCAGCAAATTCCTTTACGTTTTATAATGAGGGACAATAAAATGATATTAACGTGAAAAGAATGGATACTTTATACGTTATCCATTCTTTTTCTTTATTTCTCTTTTCTTCTCTCACCTCTATTGTCATTCAATCTACATATCATTAAAATAAATTTTCTATCTCGACTAGAGAAAGAATTTACCTCTATAAATCCACAGTATGTATAGAGCGTAATCGCTGTTGTTACACTTCTTGATGTAAACGCCAGAATAAATTTTACAGTTTTCGCTAATATGAACTTTACATTTTTATCCGCATTTGTCGCCCACTTTAGTTGGAGAAGCAGGTATGATAGCCTTGTAGAATCAGCCATGGTTCTTTTATTACTAAGGCTTCAAGGCGGTTTATCATACCTGTAGAGGCTCCATGTCAAGTGGGCTATGCGTAATCTAAAGTGTAAAATTCTCCTTGGCGTTTACACTTGATCAAAGAAAAGGCGTGAAAACGGATATTAATGCCTTATCAAACTCAAACAATCGGCACATTTTGTCATCATGAAAGGAGCTGTCTCAAAAGGTCTTTAAATACGACCTTTTGAAGATGTTTTTTCATTTTCACCTTAATATGGATAAGCTTTGGATTGAGCTGTTGTTGTCCATTTCCGTAAATTATGTGCAAAACAAATAAGACCCCATTCCAATCGATTTTTCGAAAGGCCTCGCAAGAAAAAAAGTTAGAAGAAACGATTGTATTTCATATGACCAAATACGGGTTCTACCTCTATTTTTCGTTTTCCATATAATTCTTTACCTTCTTTTGTACATAATCTATAAACATAAAGTGAAACTTTAATCAGTGAGGGTTTTTTTCATCCCCCACTGATTATTAGTTGAACCAATCGGGCTGTTACGGGCAGCCCTACTCCCACCTATCTTCCTTGCTTCTTTCTGAATCTTGAGGTGGGAGTCTTACTGCCCGTTAATGCGGGATAAAAGAATCGTTCCTTTCTTTTGATTATTTTGTTGTGGTGGCTTAATTATATCAAAAATGGACGATTCTTTTTTATATTTTACGTAAAGAAAGAGGTTGCCCAAAAGTAGCTATTCAGCTACTTTTGGGACAACCTCATTTTAATCATATGTATACAATAAGAAAAAAGGTTCAAAAGCTTTTTTCTTTTGAACCTCAACTTGATGGCTATGAAAATAAGCCCATTTTTTATATACCATACATGACATACTTACCCGTTCTCACATTAAAACCAGCGCTCTGTGACAACTTTTTTACGTGTATAAAATTGAACACCATCTTTTCCATTCGTTCCAAGATCGCCATAGAAAGATGCTTTATTTCCTGCGAAGGCAAAGAATGCCATTGGTGCTGGAACGTTAACATTTACACCAATCATTCCAGCATCGATATGATCACGGAATGTTTGCGCATGTTTACCACTTGAAGTATAAATGACTGCACCATTAGCAAATTTAGATTGATTTGTTAGTTGAATCCCTTCCTCTAAATCTTTTACTCTGACAATACTTAATACTGGAGCAAAGATTTCGTCTTGCCAAATTTTCATATTTTGATGTACTCCATCAAAAATTGTCGCCCCAACAAAATATCCGTCCTCAACATCTTCTTTTATTTGACGACCATCTACTAATAAGTTTGCTCCATCTGCTACACCGCTATTAATATAACCTATAACACGTTCTTTATGAGATTCGCGAATTAATGGTCCTACATAATTCTCTTCATGGAAGCCATCTCCTACTTTTAATTTACGCGTTTCGGATACAAGAGCATCGATAAATTCATCTGCAATTTCATCTAAAACAGCTACAACAGAGCATGCCATGCACCGCTCTCCACTACTTCCAAACGCTGATCCAATGACACCTTGCACTGTCTTTTCAAGGTTGCAATCCGGCATAACAATTGCATGATTTTTTGCACCTGCAAGCGCTTGTACTCGCTTTCCATATTTTGTTCCTGTTTCATATACATAACGGGCCACTGGCTCAGATCCAACAAAAGAAACAGCTTGAATCTCTTTATTCTCAAGAATACTATTTACAACTTCTTTTCCACCTTGCACTAAATTTAATACACCCTTTGGAAAACCAGCTTCATAAAATAATTCTACAAGTCTTTCTGCTAAAAGCGGTGTTCTCTCAGATGTTTTTAATACGAATGTATTACCACAAGCAATTGCTAGCGGGAACATCCATAACGGAATCATCATTGGGAAGTTAAATGGAGTAATACCAGCAACAACTCCAAGAGGATAGCGCCAAATTGAGCCGTCAATACCACCTGCAATATTCGGAAGCGCTTGTCCCATCATTAAATTTGGAGCTGATGTTGCCAGTTCCACTGCTTCAATTCCCCTTTGCACTTCACCACTTGCATCTTTCAATGTTTTTCCATTTTCTAATGTAATAATTTTCGAAAGTTCATCTTTATTTTCTTGCAAAAGTTGTAAATATTTATATAGCATTCTTGAACGGTTTGGAACGGGTACTTTTGACCATGTCTCATAAGCATTTTTCGCAGCCTCTACAGCACGCTCTACATCTTCTTTTGGAGAAAGAGGAACATATGCAATAATTTTTCCTGTTGCAGGATTTGGAACAGCCTCTACTTCTGTACCTGTAGATTCTACCCATTCACCGTTAATATGATTCTTCACTCGTTTAATTTCTGTTGTAATCATGTTATTCGCTCCTTTTTATTTTTTATTGACGATCATTCGTTTATTATTTATGGTTTGAAATGAGTTGTTCACTTATCTTTTTGTATAAAGCAGCCATATCTTTCTCACCATAACCAGCTTTACTTGTTTCATCATATAAATTGAGCAGCGTTTCACTTATTGGTAAGTGAAGCTCACTTTCTTTCGCTAAATCAACTGCAAATCCTAAATCTTTCTTTAATAGATTGACAGTAAATCCTGGCTCATAATTTTCTGGAGCAATAAAGCTTTTATAATTTCGTTCATAAATTCTACTTTGACCATAACTTACATTTAAAATATCAAACATTTTATCTAAATCCATATGATTCTTCTTAGCTAATATCAGAGCTTCACTAACACCTGCCGTATAAAAACCAATTAATAAATTATTAATTAGCTTTACTGTTGTGCCGCTATCAATTTGTTCACTCACATGGAAAATATTCGCTCCTAATACTTCCATTACAGGAAAAGCTTTTTCATAGACTTCTTTTGAACCACCAACCATAAAGGTTAATGTACGATTCTCCGCGCCAATTACTCCTCCGCTAACTGGTGCAGCTAAAAAGTCTACTTGTTTCTCATTTGCAAATTCTGCTATTTTCTTATTTAGTTGCGGTGCTACTGTACTTGTATCGATGAAGATAACATTTGGATGACTATTCTCAATTAAGCCTTCTTTGCCAAAATAAACAGCTTCAACAGCTCGTGAAGATGGTAAACTTGTAAAAACCACATCGCACGTTTCTGCTAATTTCGCAATGGATAACCCGATAATGCCGCCTTCTTTTTCAAAGGAAGCCTCGGCATCTTTATTTAAATCGACACCATAAACCATATAGTTTGATTTCACTAAATTTTTAGACATCGGAAGCCCCATATTCCCTAAACCGATGAAACCAATCTTTTTCATAACAATCTCCCTCCCATTTCATCCACTTTAACTATAAACTCTCTCTTACATTGTGCTCTTACACAACATATTTCCCTCGATTTATAATTGCTTTTGCAATCGCCCTCTTTTTCAGAAATAAATTCGTATATAGAGGCACAGACTGTTGACGAATTTCGTCTAGAATGGAGTTTCTTTTTTCTTCTTCTGTTACTGCTGCAGAAAGAAGCATAGTTGCAGCAGATTCTACTTTGCAGTATCCTTCTTCACAAAGTACATCTGTTATGAGCTGTTTTACACGCTCTTTTTCTTCGCCATTTTTACTTACTGCTTTTTTCGTACGTAAAAATGCTGATTCCATTACGTAAACATCTCTCAACATATCTGCGATTACACGTGAATATTCTTGTTCTTGTTTCAGTTTTATGTCAGGAGTTTGAGATAACGTTTTCAAAGATTGTTTCAACAATTGTTTTGACAATAAAATATAGCTATGATTTCTTTCTAAGTTTTCAAATAATTCTCCTTGTACCTCATGATCCATTTCTTTTAGCTGTTTCATTAACATTTTCGCAACTGTTAATCGATTAATTTCATTCGTCCCTTCAAATATGCGACTAATTCTAGCATCACGGTATAAGCGTTCCACTTCATACTCTTGCATATAACCGTAACCACCATGAATTTGTACAGCTTCATCGACGATATATCCAAGTGTTTCTGAAGCATTTACTTTATTAAGCGCACACTCTATTGCAAATTGAGACATTTTTTGCATGACGTTTTCATCATTCTCATTAATTGCTTCATCAATTATACCTGCTGTTCGGTAAGCTGCGCTTTCCGCACCATATGTAGCAATCGTCATATTTGCGATTTTTTCTTGAATCATTGTAAAATCAACGAGTTCAGTTTGGAACTGTTTACGTTCTTTTCCATATTGTACAGATAAACCAATTGCTTGTTTTGCTGTTCCGATGTTTCCAAAAGCAAGCTTCAATCTCGCGAAATTCAAAATATTTAGAGCTACATGATGTCCCTTTCCAACTTCACCCAATACATTTTTTGCCGGAATCACTACATCTTCTAAAATGAGCGTTGCTGTTGAAGAACCTTTAATGCCCATCTTTTTTTCTTCTAATCCAAGTGAAACACCTTCACATGTTCTTTCGACAATAAATGCTGTCATTCCTTCATTTGTTTTCGCAAAAACAACATATACATCTGCCATATGCGCATTTGTAATCCATTGCTTTTCACCATTTAATGTCCATTCGGTTCCATCTTCATTTAAAACGGCACTTGTTTTTGCGCTTAAAGCATCTGACCCAGCGTTTGGTTCTGTTAAAGCGTATGCACCAATCCATTCACCCGATGCAATTTTGGACAAATATTTTTCCTTTTGTTCCACTGTTCCATAATATATATACGGCAGTGTTCCTACTCCTGCATGAATATTAAAAGAAACGCTAAATGCACCTGCATATCCCATTTTCTCTGCTACAAGTCCCGAAACTACTTTCCCTAGTTCAAATCCACCATATTCTTCAGGAACTTCTATACTAAGTAGGCCCAGCTCACCAGCCTTTTTAAATAAACTGCGCGAAATTTCATAATTGTGCTGTTCGATGTTTTCAATTTGAGGTACAATTTCTTGTTTCACAAATTGTTCTGTCGTTTTTGCGATTAATTCTTCGTCACCTGAAAAGTCTTCCGGCGTAAAAAAGAATGTATGAAGTTCCTCATTTTGTGAAAAAAACTCATCCCATTGCAGCTTTGTTTTCTCCATCTATATCCTCCTATCATTTCAATCTTCATTTTATTTACAAGCAAATAGAGAATATGAAAAGACGATGCACTTCCACATCAAGCAGTTGTGTTTGCCAAAGATGTATCGTCATCGCCTTTTCTTTTTGTTATTGATCTTCAGATAAAACAGTCTTCGCAATTCCGTTATCTAATTCTTCAAAATCATGATATGAAATTGTTTCATACAGTTCACTTCTCGTCTGCATATTTGATAATCCTTCTTTTTGCGAGCCCGTTTCTTTAATAAGTGTAAATATTCGCTCATATGCTTTTGCTGCAACGCGAAGTGATGTAACAGGATAAATGACCATTTGGAATCCCATATTAGCAAATTCTTCTGCACTATAATACGGCGTTTTCCCAAATTCAGTCATATTTGCAAGTAACGGAACGTTCACTTTACTGTTAAATAAACGAAATTCTTCTTCCGATTGAAGCGCTTCTGGAAAAATAGCATCTGCTCCTGCTTCGACATAAGCAATCGCTCTTTCAATCGCTGCATCCAATCCTTCTACAGCTCGAGCATCCGTACGCGCTACAACAACAAGTGATGGTGCAACTTCTTTAATAGCCTTAATTTTTTGTATCAACTCTTCAGTTGTAACAAGTTTTTTCCCATTTAAATGTCCGCATTTTTTCGGCAGTTGTTGATCTTCAATTTGAACAGCAGCAACATTCGCTTCTACCATTTCTACAGCCGTACGCGCTACATTGAGTACACCACCAAATCCTGTATCAATATCAACAAGAAGAGGTAAATCTGTCGCTCTAACAAGATCTCTTGCTCTTTCAGCTACTTCCGTAGATGTCACGATCCCCAAATCTGGCAATCCTTTGCTTGCTGTATAAGCAGCTCCCGATAAATAAAGAGCAGAAAAACCGGTGTTTTTTGCTACGAGAGCAGCCATTGCATCATGTGCACCAGGAATTTGTAAAATTTCAGGCGCTTCTACTAAAGCCCGGAATCGATTCGCAAGCTCTTCTTGTGTTGATTGTTTGTTCACAACCCAAGCCATCCTTATTCCCCCTATATTAAGAAAAGATCTACAAATTCATTTACATTCATATTTTCTAATTTTTCTTCATTCAAACATACTTCATGTATTTTTTCTTGTTGCTTATTAGCGTAATGACCAGCGATATTGGCAGAAAACTTCTGGATAATCTTTGGAATCGCCTCATCGCGACGGAAACGGTGTCCTAGTGGATATTCACATTCGACATTTTCTGTTGCTGTGCCATCTTTAAAATGAACTTGTACAGCATTGGCGATTGAGCGCTTGTTCGGATCGAGGTAATCCAAACTATATTGTTTATTTTCTACAACAACCATCTTATTTCGTAATTCATCTACGCGCGGATTAGAAGCTGCTTCATCCTCATAATCATCCGCAACGATATCCCCTTTTAATAAGCCAATTGCAGTAATATATTGCAAGCAATGATCGCGATCAGCTGGATTATTTAATGGTCCTTCTTTATCAATAATGCGAATAGCTGACTCATGTGTCGTAATCGTAATACGATCAATTTCATCCAATCGCCCCTTCACTTCTGGATGTAATTTCACTGCGCATTCAGCTGCAGTTTGCGCATGGAATTCTGCTGGATAGGATACTTTAAATAATACATTTTCCATGACATAAGAATCTAAATGTCTTGCTAGTTTTAATTCTTGCTTATTAAATAGTACATCTTGGAATCCCCATCCTGGTGCAGATAACGCTGTTGGATATCCCATCTCTCCTTTTAATGCAGTAAGAGCAAGGTGAACACCGCGGCTCGTTGCATCCCCAGCTGCCCAAGACTTACGAGAACCTGTATTTGGAGCGTGACGGTATGTACGAAGGCTCGAATTATCAATCCATGCGTGAGAAAGTGCGTTAAAGATTTCCTCGCGTGTACCACCAAGCATTTTCGTAACAACTGCCGTTGTTGCCACTTTTACATATAAGACATGATCTAGCCCGACGCGATTTAAACTATTTTCTAATGCAAGAACACCTTGAATCTCATGAGCTTTAATCATCATTTCCAGTATATCTTTTACTTTTAAAGGTTCTTTTCCTTCCGAAATGCGAACGCGGCTTATATAATCTGCAACAGCTAAAATGCCTCCTAAATTATCTGATGGATGTCCCCATTCTGCTGCAAGCCATGTATCGTTATAATCTAACCACCGAATCATACATCCAATATTAAATGCACCTTTTACTGGATCTAATACATAAGATGTACCTGGTACACGTGTGCCATTTGGTACGATCGTTCCTGGTACAACCGGTCCAAGTAATTTCGTACACTCTGGATATTGTAATGCTAAAATACCGCATCCAAGTGTATCAAGTAGCACATAACGCGCGGTGCTGAATGCTTCTACACTTGTCACCTCTTTATTTAATACATAGTCCGTAATCTCTTCTAAAATTGCATCTTTTTGTTTAATTTCATTTGTTTTAATCACGCTATCCTTCCCTTTCTGTCGAAAATTCGTTATTATTAGGATGGGTGTCGGTCAAACACCCATCTGGCGGGCGGCCTTAACAACTCCCCAGTTGTTTTTTATTTGCTAAGCACATGTCGCTCGCCAATATAATTTACACGAGGACGGAACAATCGATTATTTGCATGCTGTTCAATTACGTGCGCACATAAGCCCACCGTTCTTGAACTGAAAAAGATTGGCGTATAGAGTTGAATCGGAATACCGAGCATCCAATACACTGGAGCTGCATAATAATCCAAGTTTGGATAAATTCCTTTTTCCTTCTCCATAATTTTCTCTCCAGCTTCACACATTTCATATAATGTATAATCCCCTTTTACATCACATAATTGTTTTAAAGCCTCTTTCATCATAAGCGCTCTTGGATCCATCTTCTTCATATAGACGCGGTGTCCAAATCCCATAATTTTTTCTTTGTTATACAATTTCTTTTGGAGTAATTCCTCAAACTTTTCAACAGTACCTGCCTCTAACAACATGTACATAACAGCTTCATTTGCACCGCCATGTAAGCTTCCTTTTAAAGATGCCACAGCACCTGTTAAAGCTCCATATAAATCCGACTGCGTCGATGCGATGACACGAGCTGTAAATGTAGAATTCGGCATTTCGTGCTCACTATATAAAACTAAAGAGCGGTCAAATATCTTTTCTTCAAGTTCAGTCGGCTTCTTACCTGTTAACATATAAAAGAAATTCGCACTATATGACAATTCTTTCAATGGCTGAATAGGCTCTTTATCATTTAAAATATGATAACTATTTGCCACGATATTTGGTACTTTGCTTAACAATTTGTACCCGCGGCTTTTATTTACTTCCAATGAACGATTTTCAATATCATGATCGTAACCAGCTAATGCTGATACCCCTGTACGTAATCCATCCATTGGATGCGTTTCTTTCGGTAATGCTTTCAATACATGAAATACGCCATCTGGCACTTCATATTCTTCTTTTAATTTCTTTTCAAGCGCCTGTTTTTCATCTGCGCTCGGTAAATGTTCTTCCAATAAAAGGTGCACAATATCTAAATATTCTTTCTTCTTTGATAGTTCAATTAAGTCATACCCTTGAATTACGATTTCACCTTTTACTGTGTCAAGAAACGATATTTTTGTCTCGGCTGCAACTACACCGTCTAATCCCGGGGAAAATTTTTCTTCAGCTCTCATTACTATTTCCTCCAATCCTAATAGATTTTTGTGCACATAAATGTAAGCCTTTACAACGATAGAAAACTACATTTCTATTTCAATGTATCAGAGTTTTTAGAAGATTTCAATTTATTTTATAACGATACGTTCCCTGTACTTTTCCTGATGTAACACTACTACTTTTCAAAAATAATATTTACGCTTTTTATAACAAAATATGAAATGCGCTATTTAATGTTGAAGCTAAATATATAGTTTTTTAGCAAAATTAGACATAACACATTAACTTGAAATAAGTACAAAAAAACGAGTGATACAAATATGTCACTCGTTTTAAAATGTGTTTATGTTATTTGGATTCAAATACAATTTTCATATAAAATTTTTTTATTTTTAATAAAGTTATTATTTTCTCTCATTCTTCATCATTCCTCTGATAGTTTTTATTCTTCATGCACCTTTCTGATCCATATAAGAATATACTGTTATATCCTACAATTTAGGAGTGATCACTTATGTATACCTTTCCCGCAAGAATCACGGTAGCAGCTCCCGTTTCTCCTTCTATACGTGTCGCACCAGTACATGCCGGCACTTCTGATGTTGGCGTGGCCCTTCCTACAACATGGCAGCATTATCAATCTCCTTGGGGAGCAACTCCTTCTTTTTGGCAGCACGGCAATCATTCAACTAGTAGTTCAGGTTATCAACCTCCTCTACATCCTCCGTTACAAATTTTTTATCATTTTCCATCCATCTATTTTCAAAATTTTTATGGAACATTCAATATATAATGATTTAGGAAAGGTTATAATCTATTTTCTCATCATTACGTTTAAAAATTAAAAAGCCCCTATCATGCGAATTTATATCGCAATTATAGGGGCTTTTATCAATCATGCTATGCTACAATCTTTAAGAAAATTTACGCTCACTGTCCGCCATTTGAGCTAGTTGTCGTTTCTCCTTGACTTCCACCACTACTTGGTGGTGGATTTCCTTGACCATTTCCGCTATTTGATGGCGTCTGATTTCCTTGATTATTTCCGTTTCCGCTATTTGGTGGTGTTTGATTTCCTTGATTATTTCCATGTCCACTATTTGGTGGCGTTTGATTTTCTTGACCGTTTCCGCCATTTGATGGTGTTTGATTTCCTTGATTACTTTCATTTTGCTTATTAGCGGCATCTTCTTGTTTTTGTTCATTTTTCTTATTCTCTTCATCTTGTTGTTTTTTCTCTTCTTCTAACTTCTGTTGCTCTTGTTTCTTTTTCTCTTCCTCTAACTTCTGCTGCTCTTGTTTCTTTTTCTCTTCCTCTAACTTCTGCTGCTCTTGTTGTTTCTCTTGATCATCGTTTTGCTTTTGATCATTTGAGCTTGAATTTGACTTGCTCGGATTTGGAGACGAATCAGATTTTGCACCTTTTACTCGCAATTCGCTGCCCTCTTGAATAACGCTGCTCGGCTTTTTAAATTTCGCCTTACTGGAGCCGAATTCACTCATCATTTCTTTAAAAATAAGCTGAGCAATCTTTGTATTCTTACTGCTAATATAATTTTCTTTGCTATTTTGCATATAGCCAGTCCATACTGCCATTGTATATTCAGGGGTATAACCAGCAAACCAACTGTCACGTGCAGCACTTGATGGCAAATGATACTTCGCTACGTCTTCAGCTGAATAATTTGTTGTTCCCGTCTTACCTGCAATATCTAAAGAACTTACATTTGCTGCTGTACCTGTACCTGACTGAACAACTGAACGTAACATATCGGTAATCATATATGCAGTATAATCTTCCATAACCGTTTTTGCTTTTGATTCAAAACTTTTTGATTTTCCGTCTGGATAAACAACTTCTTTTACAAAGTGTGGTTTTATATATTTTCCACCATTACCGAATGCTGCGTATGCTCCAGCTAATTCTGTTGGTGAGGCTTCATTACTACCAATGGCCGTTGATTCTACTGCCGCTTTATTAAATGGAATTCCTAAACTTTCTGAAAACCCTTGTGCTTTTCGTAAACCAACTTCCTTCGCTGTTTTAATCGCTGGTATGTTTCGAGATAGTTTCAATGCATCGCGCATTGTCATCAAACCTTTATAAGATCGATCCGCATTTTGCACTTGTTGGCCTGTTGAATACTTATATGGCGAGTCATCTACTTGATGATATGTTGGCCATTTTAAATATTCTATTGCTGGACCGTAATCAAAAATTGGTTTCATGGTTGAACCTACAGAGCGATCTAATTCAATAGCCATATTCTTCCCTTTAAATGTAGCTTTATTTTCACCGCGACCACTGCCTATAGCACGAATTTCTCCTGTTTTTGTATCCATAAACGTGAACGCGCTTTGGAATTGATCGTTTGGATAAGCAATAATATTTTCATTTAACAGTTTATCTGCAAAATCTTGTGCTTTTGGATCTAACGTTGTGTAAATAGATAAACCATCTGAGCCAATATTCGCATCTGGTAATTCTTGTTCTACTTCTTTTACTACTGCATCTATAAATGCAGGATACGGCATTTCTGCAATTTGTTTAGCTGGACGTAATCCTTTTGTCACTGGCACTTTTGCAGCTTCTTCCATTTGTTCTTTAGAAATGTAACCATGTCGATTCATAAGACGAAGCACAACATTTCTTCTCTCTGTTGCCTTCTCCACATTTTGTGATTTTGTTGGGTCATAATTGTTCGGTGCTTTTGGTAACCCCGCAAGCATCGCCACTTCTGGTAATGTTAACTCTTTCAATTCCTTACCATAATAGTTTTCTGCTGCTGTTGCGATACCGTATGAACGATTTCCTAAGTTAATTTTGTTTAAATACATCTCTAAAATTTCATGTTTTGAATATTGCTGCTCTAACTTATACGCTAAATATATCTCTTGCGCTTTCCGCTTCGGTGTTTTATCCATAGATAAAAAATAATTCTTAATTACTTGTTGCGTAATCGTACTTCCACCTTGCGATCCATACTCTCCCTTTAAGCTGACTAAAACAGCACGTGCTGTCCCTTTAAAGTCAACCCCACTATGTTCATAAAACCGTGCATCTTCCGTAGCCAAAAATGCATTTTCAACTAACTTTGGTATTTGATCATACGTTACATTTGTTCGTTTTTCTTTTCCGTATTCATATATCAACTTTTTATCTTTATCATAAATTTTTGCTGATAACGGATTAACAAGCTTTGATTTTTCTAATTTAGGGGCATCCTTTATCATAATGAAAAAGGTAGTGACTCCTCCTACAAGCGCTACAATTCCAAATATTAAACAACCAATTAAAAATTTGCGAAAAAACGACGCTTTTTCTTTTCCTTTTTCTGTTCCCTTTCTTTTTTTCACAGCTGGTTGCTGTTTCTTTTGAATTTGTCTTCGCTCTTCTCGAGAACGATAATTTTCTGACATGTTTCTTTCTCCTACCTTTCAATTCTCTCATTGATTTACTTGAAAACAAAATTCAAACATTGCTTGCATTGATAAACATACTATCCTCTTCAAAATAATAATTTTATCAAAAAGCAATCTAAAAGTATAACAAACTCCCATGATAGCTTATACCAATAGCAAAATGCTTTTTGAATTTTTCAATCCCTCTATTAATATTGTTCATTTTTTGAACATAAAATATAAGAGATTACATTTCAAGTGATTCCAGTAAGGTCCCCGCATAAAATCATATGCATTTTTTACATTGATCAAACATCTCCAAATGAAAACATACTCGCAAAGCAAAGGTGACATAAAAATAGCACAACAATATGAACTTCGTGTGAACTCATTAAAAAGCAAGGAGAACAACTCATATTCATACTTAATATACATCATCTATGTATTAGAATTCTACAAAATAGCAGGTTTTTCTCTAGTTAACATTTAAATATATTAAAGAAAGGAGCTGAACAAACGTGACTTTATATCCAGTAATTTCTAAAAACTTAGTCGCTGTCGGTTATAATCCATCATCTATGATTTTACGAATTGAATTTCGAAATGGCACATATGATTTTTTTGATGTCCCGGAAAGCGTTTACAAAGAACTGTTAAATGCTCAATCAAAAAGCTACTATCATGACACGTATATAAAAAATTCTTATCGTCACACTAGAGTTTAATATGATTGTGCACGAAAAAAGGAGCATTACGTCTTATAACGCTCCTTTTTTATTAAGATGAAAGATATTCATAATACCATCCTCTTTCATCTAACCAAGCAGTGAATTTGTCCATTTCTGGATTGCTCATTTTCTCTGTTAATACATACGGATTACCATTCTTTCCTTCAAAAATAATGGTAGCTTTTATATTTCGCTCTACTAAAACTTCAGAAACTTCTTTTATAGCGCCTATACCTAACCCGCCTGTTTTAATTTTTCTTCTTCCATCATCCGCCAATGAAACTCCCCCTCCTACAAACCATGATAAATTTTTATTTCCTATTAAATAATTCAAATCACATTTCCCAATTCCAGGGACATTTCCTGTCTCTGTATATTGCCATATATCACATTCATATGCAGGCTTGTTCCCACCGTAACGCGGCAACCAAAGGAAGTCTGCCTTCACCCCACTTAGTCCATACTTATTATACATATGGTGACTTACATAGAACCCAACTTTCCACCCCGCTGCTTTACACGTCTGAATAAAGGCTTGTGAAGCAGCAGCCAACTGATCTGGACCACAACTTTTAAGTGTATCGTCTTCTACATCTAATACGAGGAACTTCGCATTTGGATTTGTTCGAGCCATAAAGTCCTTTGCTTCTACAATGGCATCTTGTACAGAAACAAAACAGCCATACGCATAAGCACCATGAGGTACACCACGCTTCTCTAAATTTGCAACATAATTTTTATACTGCTCATCTGCTGTTCTTGACCCATATTGTACACGGCATATGGCAAGAGCAATTTGAGGAGCAGCTACATCCCAGTTAATATCACCATTCCATTTCGAAAGATCAACTATATGTTTTTCCATTCTTTCTCCCCTTTCTTAATATCCTATTCAAAATTTTATAGATGGATTGTTCCAATACCTAAGTTTTGTACTACCTTACAACATGTATATAAGTAAAACGACTTGAACTAGGTATAAATCAGTAAGAGTTTCTTCATCCCCTACTAATCCCATAAGATCAACGCCCCTAAACATGAAGATTTTGTATACGCTGCTATCATTTTATTTCACTTACTCGTACACATTACAAACAAAAAAAGAGTAACGCCTTGTTACTCCACACCTACTATTCCTTTTCCCTTATAGTCTTTCTCATTTTTCACATTGATATATATACAGTGCCTAACTGTCCATTTTTAAATTTTTGTCCCCAATAAAGTTGTATGTATATTCGTAGCTACATTTCTCAAAGAAAACCAATCTTTTAATATATAACAATAAATCCTCCTTGTAAAATCTTCATTTCACATGCTTTCTCAGTTTCTCCATTTCATTTTGCAACTTCCGAATTTGATCAAAATGTAATGGAATGGATGCATTAGTATTTCTCTTATGATCTTGCTTTACGAGCAATACACCTGTGTCATAGAAAAATGCTTCTAATCCTTCTCTTATAAAAATTTTCGTAATATGAGCTGTTTTTATAGCGGATAAAATTGCAACTTCATTAAAAAATAATTCGATCTTATTTGGGCAAAATGCTTCTTCTAACAATGTAACTTTATATGCATGAATAAACGCAATAAGACGACTTGATTTAGGATTTGTTAAATCTACTTGTGTAATAACATCATTCATATCATCAGCTTCTCCTTTACGATTGTGTCCCGCATATACCCACTCATTTATTAATTTCATCTTACTCATAGTATAGTCAGAATATCTCAAACTGCATATTCAATCAAGAATTGTGACTTTTTCCTATTAAAATCCTTTAACATTCCTATTGCCTGAATATACTTACGAACCTTTCTAAAGAACAAATCATACTATACATTTAACTATTATTTATAAAGCAGGTGAAAAAATGCCCTCAGTTGTTGCAAATTTAGTTGTTCAAAACAGTAATGGCTCCTTCAATTTAGGTGATTTTTATAATGTCTCGCCAAAAGAAAATACAAAAGCTTATAGTGGTTCAGGTGCTTCTAATGTGGCGGTTGTAGTTAGTACTTTTAATGGTATTAGTACAACAAATACGTTTGATTCTGATGTAGCAGATCAAAGTCAATTTGGAACAACTTAACTTCACAATTTATACACAGAGCTACATAACATATATTGCTCTGTGTCACATACATAAAAAAACCCATGAATCATTCATGGGTTTACTTGTTCAAAATCGGATAAAATTTATTTTAAATGTAATGTATACGCGCCATTTCTATTTTCATATTTATAGACATACAAGTAATATTTCCCTGGTTTTGCTCTATATGTCCCTTTAATGACATCGCCATCATTTTGACCATATGCTACATAATTTTGCAAATCAGATTCATGATAAAGGAGCCATGTCATTCCAATTTTTCGTTCATTAGATGCAGAAAGTTCAATATTTTGCGGCGAACTGATGTTAAAGGTATATACATCAACATGATCATGATTGTTCAAATTTCCCTTTATCGACTTATTCATCTCCAAAACATTTGCTTCTGTTAATTGATTATTTGGTTCCTGTTCTACGCTCTGTACCATTTGTTGATCCGTGGCGCCCTCTGATTCTAATCTTGCTGGATGAAATCCTAACTTAGATAAGATTGCTTTCAAGTCAGGTAAAACTCCTATTTTATCTGTAACTGGATTTTGAGACTGCGTTCCAGTACTAGGATTACTTAAAATGTCTCTTAACTCTTCCGGTGTATACGGTTGTCCTAAATGTTCTTTGGCGATACCTTGTAATGATGTAGCTGCCCCTGCAATAATCGGCGAAGCGCTCGATGTTCCGTTAAAGGAAGACGTATACAAGTTAGTTGCCTCTCTACTTGGTTCCGCATGCGTTGTATCTACATGTTCTCCCCATCCGTATGTATCAATTCTACTTCCATAATTAGAAAACCATAGCCGTTTATGTGGAAATGTTGATGAACTTGCTCCTACCATAATAGCACCTGAATCTTTAAAATCCGGACTATTACGATTTAAAACTTGTTTACCATCTCTGTCCCGAAATTGATCCAGATCATTCCCGCCATTAGCCCCTGCCTCAATGATGACGATTCCTTTATTTGTTCCGGCACGAATTGCATCAAATACATCTGGTTGCACTTCTACAGGTAAATATTTATTTCCATATCCATCATAAGAAGACTGTGCCTCTAGTAATAAAATATCGCCAGGTTGTAAATCATTCACAGCACTTAATATCGCATCAGCTGTATTATAATCACCATTATTGCGTATTTGAGAGATTACTTTCACTCTTGCTTTTGGCGCAATACCTATATTACCAATCTCATTATCTACTGCGGAAACAATTCCTAATACAGAAGTTCCATGACCAACATGCTGATTTATATTTTGACCAGACATCAGTTCAATCTTTTGTTGTACTAAGTCCTCATGATTTAATAACCAACCATATTCCATATCTACAAAGGTTGTTCCTTTTCCATCTCCACCTTTAATACTCCATGCATAAGTCGCATTAATGCCATATGGTGCTGCTGCAAGATATCCCTGTTTTCCAAATCTAGGATCGTCATATGGATGAAGGAAAAGATGATTAGGCATTTCAGGTGGTGCTAACTGTTCTTTTTCTTGTACATACGCATCCTCTATAAGAGGAGATTTTTTTAGTTTCTTTAATACACTTTTTTCTTCTATATCATTAGGTACTCGTAACATATAATAGTTTAATAAACTAGCAGATAATTGATCATCCTGTCCTGTTGCATTTTTATCGATATTTCGAATCTCATTTGGATTCAAAGATGTGAATAAACGCTGTAATGTAAATGTTGGAAATTCATCAAAAAACTCACTTAATACTTCATCTTTTTTTTCACTTATAATTCGTTTCTCAATTCCATCTTCATAAGGGAATTGATTATCATTTTTTAACTTTATAATCAGTCGCTTTCCATTCACTTCTACTTGTTGATCTGCATAATACTTTTCACTCGCATACACTGTATTTTCAATCTTTCCAAATCCTACCCTCTCTACTCCTGTACAAATTGTAAGTGCAACTGTAGAAAGAAATATTCCTTTTAAAACCTTTCTCATTTCATCCTCTACCTTCTTTTCGTCTATATATTATCCATAAATATAAATGTCTTAATATATAAATTATAGTGAACAGCATGTTGAACCACAATCTATTTTTATATGCAATTTTTCATACGAAATTGTTCATTGTATAAAATACAAGTTTAATCTTTTTTCCGATTTCCTCTAGATAATTCATTTGTTGTATCACTTCTACCCTTTGACTATTTTTTTAAGCATTTTTAATCTACAATATGTACTTTTCACTCATAAAAATATCATAACTAACTCATACTATATGGAAAAAGGATGTATATACGATGAAGGCTTTTCTAAAATACACGACATTATGTATAGGATTCATTATAGGCGGGATACTGGTACTCTCTTTATTATTTTTATAACTATACAGCCTTACATCGAACTGCCTGAAAATATATTCAAATACATATTTTCAAGAAGCTGTATAATAATTAAAATTTTGAGCATTATATAAATAAGCTGTAAAACAGCTATAGTCGATTTTGTGAGTACCTAATCTTTTTTCTCCCTTTCCCTGGGGCCAAGCAGCTAGCTATCAACTAGCTGCTTTTCATTTGTAAAAATATATTTATACCGTATGCTAGATACACATTTATAAGAAAAATGACAGTTTATCTTTGTTCACAAAATCGTAAAATCTATATATAGATTTTTACCATTAACATGTTACACTTTTAATGTCCAAACCACATTATTTTTTGCAGTTTTATCCTCTAGAAAGTCCTAGCTTGACAGTAGCTAGGACTTTCTATGTTCCATCCAATAGAAATTTTAGTCATTCCATATTTTCTAAAGTTTGCGACATATTAACCAACCAATCATACCTGATTTCCTATGAGTGAGAATTGTATTTTGCAACAAACGGATTCTTCTTCACGATGCGGTTTACATCCGCGATTGTATTTGCCAGTAAAATTTGTCCCGCTATTTTAAGGCAGTAAGACTCCCTCCTCATAAACGAATTGAAGATGGGATAGTTCAATTTAGAAATGAATGAGATTGTTCAAAAGCATAAATCATATCTTTCTTGCTTTTCTCTAAGTCAATCTCGCTGCCCGTTAGCACCGGAGAAGATGATGTGAAGAACCTTATTTCTCGTCCATACAGAATGACAAATTTCTTAAACAAGATAACTCCTCTTTATAATCCCCTATTGAACTTTATAATATTACAATGTAATATTATATTGTCTTACTATCTATTTATTAACTCACACACTAACTAGAAAAGGAATCCAACTCGGATTCCTTTTCTATGTAACAAATACCACATTATGATTTATAAAACATATTTACCAACTATCGATCCATCTTCTCGGCATAATGGCTTTTTATTTTTAGTGTCAATCATCACACTGATCTCTCTCCCCTTACAATCGATAAATGTTATTTCTTCTTTATTCTCCATCACGATACCTCCTTCTCATTACGCTATAAACATTTTAGTTACAAATGAGAAAAAGGAACGTTGTACCACTAAATTTCCATGCACCTTTTACATCCACAAAAGCAATAATGATTGTACAAATGCTTCTATAGTCAGTCACCTATTTCCCCTTCATTAATACCCTATATATTATTGTATTGCATATAGGGGGATAAAACGTGATGATACTTTATGATAAAGAAATGTTACAGGAAGATCGTGCTAATGTCCCGAAGTGGCAGCAAGACGTATTTCATTCTTTTGTTCGTAAAATGACAAACACACACCAACCTTTTCCTTGTATTCCTGCACAGAAAGGTTTTTTATCTAATCATTTGAGATATGGATTTATCGGTGATCCTAGAAAAGAGACTACTAGTAAAGAATTGGCTCATTTACTAAAAGCATACGCAAAACACTCTAAAGATTTAGGTAATTATACCTCTCTTATTGTTTTTATTGAAACCCCAACAAAAATTCGTACAAAAGCTACAGTGACAGACTACGAAAATTGGTATTGGTCCCTTCTTAACCAAACAAGTAAATTAGATGAAAAAGAATGGCCTGAACATGTTCCAAGCGATCCTATGAAGAGCACGTGGGAATTTTGCTTTCATGAAGAACCATATTTTGTTTACTGCGCTACTCCCGCTCATGTTAAAAGACAAAGTAGATCTTTTCCATGCATGATGCTTGCTATTACCCCAAGGTGGGTATTGCAAGAAATAATGAAACCGAAAAGGCTAAGCGAAAAGCTGAAACAGGCGATACGAAAACGCTTACATTATTATGATACAGCTCCAATCCACCCCTCTCTTAAATGGTATGGTGAAAAAGAAAACTATGAATGGCAGCAATATTTTTTACGTGACGATGAAACCATTCCATCAAAATGTCCCTTTTCGAGAGCCATGAAATATTTAAATAACAATCAGTCATAATGAATCTCATCATATAGGAAGAAAACTTCTATCAGGAAATTACATGTTAAAGAAGTGAAAAACCAGATTGTATCGCTTTTTTGTGATACAATCTGGTTTTTTTTGACATATTATTTAGTTGTACAAACATGAATAGCCGAATACCAATAAGTATACATAAAATTCAGCAACCCTAGATGGGAGGAACTTGTTTGTATGAGTATCTTTTTAAGTTATATCTTTTTAGGTTTATCCTTATCAGCTCCAATTGGGCCTATTAATGCCGCACAAATGGACAAAGGAATTAAATATGGATTTTTTCATTCTTGGGTGCTAGGAATTGGCGCCTTAATCGCAGATCTTATTTATATGCTACTTATCTATTTTGGAGTTGTGCACTTTCTTCAGACCGATATCGTAAAACTATTTTTATGGTCTTTCGGAACTTTTGTTTTATTTTATACAGGAATAGAAAGTTTAAAATCCGCCAATGAAATTACAATTACGAATCATAGAAGCAAAGAATCCATTGTAAAAACTTTTTTCTCTGGTTTCTTCATGTCGTTATCAAATCCAATCAGCATCTTATTTTGGATTGGTATATTTGGCTCCATCTTAGCAAAAACTGCTTCTTCATACGACAACAATCAGCTTCTTCTTTATAGCCTAGGCATTATTTTAGGAATTTTTTTATGGGATATTACTATGGCCACTATATCCAGTTCTTTTCGTAATATACTGAACTTACGTGTTCTATCCTTATTAACAATTTTATCGGGTTTATCACTAATTGGATACGGAATATACTTTGGTTTTCAAGTATATCAAATTATTTTTCATTGACCCCAGCTCCTTAAACAAAGAAAAGGCAACGATATAGAAATGCGTGAGTATGATGTATGACAAACCTAGCCATATATCTGGAAATCTTAGGCTTATGATCCGCCTTGGGAATAAAGTGAAGCTTATAATCGGCAGGAGTTCACTGATTATAAGCTCTCACCTATCTTCCTTGCTTCTCTTTGAATCTTGAAGTAGGAGTCTTACTGCCCTAAAGTAGCGGGATAAACGCAACAAATAATCCATATTTTCCTTACTTCTCATCAAAACGTTCTATATCATCATCTAAATATGTATGAGCTAGCTTTTCAATCACATCTATAACATCATACGCCTTCATTTCGTGCTTTGCTACCAATTCACTACCTACAGAAATTTCAACTTTAAACACTTCTTCATGCTTCATTTAGTCTACTCCTTACAGAAGTTTTTTTGATACACCCTTTTCATATAAGTCTAGTCTCCCCTGTCCTTTTCTCTTTATTCCATTTATATATGAACTGTAAAGTTATATCGTATATGTATCATTTAGTGAAATGGATATCAAAAAACATATTAAGATTAGTAGCAGAGACCACTGCTATGGTCTGTGCTACTATTTTTTATAGTAGAAGTGAAGAATAAATTGGGGCAGCTCGTTAACACGAATATACATTCTTCTCTGAAATACTTTCCATACTATAGCTTAAGAAAGCACCTTTTCTTCAAGAGCTTCTGTGTGGGTATAAATAAAATTTCCAATCATTTGATTCAACTCTGTAGCCGCTTTTGTCGGAATTTGATGTTTTGTATGATGAATAAATCTCAGTTCATTATATGGTAACTTTTCATGCAATATATTCGCATGACTATAAAATGTTTTATCTTTTTCTCCATAAACTAATAACACCGGTAGATGGATATTTTGAAGCTGGTGGGTACAATTGTAATGCAAGCTATAACGATAATATTCCTCAATATTTTTCGCATTACCATTTCGAGATTCTCGAAACATTTTTTTAAACAATATCATTTTATTAGAATTTCCCCACGAAATAGCAAATGCTAAAAATGAAATGGCTTTTATCTTTGCTAAATTTACACCGAGAGAGATTTTATTTTTTAAATATCCTTGACGTACCTCTGACATTCCACCTATTAGTATGCCTCCTAAGGACCTTTCTGCATAAGTTAACAAAAACTCAAGTGCCACAGAGCTCCCTGTTGAATATCCACATATAAAAGCATTTTTTATTTTTAAATGATCTAATAAGGCTTTCATATCTTTCGCAATTAATGAATAAGTTATAGGTTCCCTCGAACTAAAACTTTTCCCATGTCCTCTAATATCAAAAGCGATTACTTTAAAATGTTTAGATAGCTCCTCTATTTGATACTCAAAATTTGAATGCGTCAATATCGGCGGATGAATAAAAAGGATAGGAGTCCCTTTTCCTTTCACTACATAATAAAGACTACTACCGTCTACATCTAACATCGGCATGTATGGGATCACCTCGATTGTTTGTAATTATCTTACATAAGCGACTCATTTCAATCTACTTCAGTTTTTATCATTCGCCTTTATGAAAAGAAATATGTTTCTTTTCTGTACCGTTTATAACACAGAACGCATTTTCATTTTTATGCTTTTCAACATTATGGACTAAGAAATATTTAGAAAGAAAATAGTTAAATAAAAAATGATGTTTCATGAAATATTATGACATAAAGAAGGTGAATCATTTGAAGAAGCTTTTCATTTTATATATATTGTTCTCGATTTTAACAGGCTGTTCTACACAACAACCTCCGATAGAAAAACATCAATTTGATGTTACAAATAAAGGAAGTAAACCGATAAAAAATGTAAATTATCGAACATCTCAAACGGATTCTTCGCAGCCTTCAGCTCCTTCCATTAAAAATAAAATCATTTTAGATGTACCACTAATACCTCAAAAACCAGAACTAAAATATGGTTGTGAAGTGACAAGCCTAGCAATGGTATTACATTATGCAGGCATAAAAGTGAATAAAATGCAATTAGCTAACAGCGTAAAAAAAGATCCTACCCCCATTTCGATAGGTAAAAATGGAGATATTATTCAATGGGGAGATCCTCAAAAAGGTTTTGTGGGAGATATAACTGGAAAAAGGAAAGGGTATGCTGTCTATGCTGGGCCTTTACAAGAATTGATGGAGCATTATCTTCCCAATCGTACAGTGAACTTAACAGGAAAAACATTTGATGATGTGCTTGCTCAAATTAAAATAGGTAAACCTGTAGTCGTTTGGACAACGGGAGATTACAAACTTCCAGATAGATGGGAATCTTGGAAGCATGGGAATAAACAGATTAAAACTCCTCTAGATTTGCATGCCGTTGTACTAATTGGATTTGAGGACGGGCATGTTTACATTAATGATCCTTTAACTGCAAAGAAAGCACATAAAGTGAATAAAAAAATGTTTATACAATCTTGGGAAGCGTTAGGAAAACAAGCATTATCTTATCGTTAATAAAAGGTAATGGAATTTATTCCTATTCTTCGCGAATCAGACTACCCATAATAAAGCATTATTGAACATAAAAAAGAATCCTAAAATGGGATTCTTTTTTATGTAATTCATTATATCCATTTATATCATATTCTCTTTATAGCCCAAATACTTTAGACCACCACAAAGCATTGAAAATCCAAACACCCAATTCCTATTATTCAACTTCTGTATCATTCACTTTCCATATAAACGTTTTATTCTCTCAACAGCTACACTAATTGAACTTCCAATGAAGGCACTTCCTATGATATCGAATGGATAATGATGCCCTAACCAAATTCTTGAGAAACCAGTTAAAATGGCTAAAATCCACATGACAACTCCAAATAAACGCTCACGAAGTAAGATAGAAGTCGCTAAGGCAAATGCCACAACTGTATGTTTGCTAGGAAATGAGGAATTCTTTTTAGCTGGAATAAGTAAACGCACAGAATGTACAATAAATGGACGTGGCTTAAAATAAAAAAACTGAATGAAACGATTTACACATAAAGCAGCTCCTACCGATATACCGGCAAACCATATACGTTTTCGGCACCCATTCTTTCTAAACCACATGATAAGTAATAAAAAAATGTAAAGAAATCGAGCTTTTTGTGAAATAAATACCATAAATGCATCTAAGCTCGAATTACGACCAGCTAATCCATTAATAACTTTAAAGATCCTGTAATTCATTTAAATTCTCCCCTTTTTCTTTCAGATCCTATAATGGGTATCATCCCCATATGAAATAGAAGTATGCGATTTCGCTCACATTCTTATTCATCGAGATAAATCCCCTTGTGATATTACGTCTATTCCAAATATACGTACCCCCGTCTCTATCACACTGGATTGAACGTATAATAAAAGCAACATTCATTTTATTAGGAGTTTGCTTATCTTTCTTAAAAAATGATGACCAACATAAAAAGTCAGCTTCTATATTGGAGCTGACTTTCATCATGAACGATTCATTTCTCCCATAAAAGAAAAAGACAAATAAATACATGACGCAAAGGAAAGTTTTTATGATATATTATGTAGTTCCACATATTCTATGACTCCGCCTTCCATATCATTGCCGGAAGCCGTTTAAATGAACAACTTTTCTTTTCTCATCATAAGAAAGCTACAATGATAATCGGCAATTTCATTCCATCTATCACTAGAGACGCGAGCTTTCTTTTTTTGGACATCTGTAGGAGTTATTGATATCATGTCCCATCCATTCTTTGGCAGAAAAATCCTTCATCTGTCTTCCATTCCGCATATAATACATCCTTAAACTTTGTAATCCCTCTTTGTTTAATCTGTTTTAAAAGCCAATTTTCATCAAACCCTGCTTCTCTTAAATTATCCTTAATAACCTCTCCATCACTGATTAATGAAATCGGCATATATACTGCTTTCTGTTTTAAACTTAAATCTTTAATTGTAGGAGATGCATATTGAGGTTTTTTTATGACGCTTATTTTCCCATTTGGTTCTAAAATCATATACTCTACTTCTCTAACCGAGAAAATATCTTTTTGTTGTCGCAACATTTGTTGTAGCTGGTTCAAATCTAAGTGATTCACACTTAATTGTTCTCTGTCAATATGTCCATTTCGTATAAGGATAGAAGGGTGCCCTTCAAACACATTTCTTGCCTTTCGCCATTTTTGTGTCAATACTTCTATCGTATAAATTAATATGATCCATATAAATACAGCGTATAAAATAGACCATACCTTCACTTTCGGGTCATAAATAGAATTTCCAACAAGTTCACCAAGAACAATCGCAGAAATAAAATCAAAGGGAGTCAGTTGAGAAATCTGCATTTTCCCTAACAATTTAGTAGCAATTAATAAAACGAAAAAACCGACTATAAGTTCTATGGTAATTTGTCCGATATGCTCCATATGAAATGTCACCTCATCAAATCATTTTATATACAAAAATATATAACTAAAACAAATTATCCATTTCATAACATACAATGAATAGCACAACCACTTCATTTATTTTCATGAAAGAAGCAGCAAGCTTTATTCGGCCATATCATTATTTATTAATTCTTGTAGGATTTGTGACGGCTCTTTCATTATGAGCTGTTGTTGATAGTTTGTTATACATTCTTGATAACGTTGGAAACGATTTTTATTTTGAAAAAAGGAGCATAATTGCTCCTCAAGAGTGTCTTTTTTACCTGTCACCTTGTTCAGCTGGATGATTACGCCTAACTTTTTTAGCTGCTGCAAATTAATTTCCTCTTGCCCCGGCAATACATGGTATATAAAAATCGGTTTTCTTTTAAATAAACTCTCGCTAATTGTAACTCCTCCGGGCTTTGTAATAATAGCGTCTATTCGATCATAAAGTTTGTTCATTTCTTCTCTACTCGTAATATATGGTAAAGGAATAATATAATCTCGTTGTAATCGTTGAATTTTTTGATATATTTTTTTATTTTTCCCACATAACACATAAAAATGAATGCTTGTTTCCATTCCTATTTGGTCAATTAATTCTTCCATGGCTCCAACTCCTAAACTTCCACCGGTAATTAAGACTGACAGTGTAGAAGATGGAACATTTTCTATATGCTCTTTTTGCTTTTTTATTTTTCTATGAATAGGAATTCCTGTAATAAAAATCTGTTCATTATGTATCCCTTTGTTTTGTAAAAACTCTTTCATATAATGGGATGGAACAAAATGAAAATCAATATGTGTAATCCCCCACCCCTGGTGAATAAAGTAATCCGTATATACATTGATAACAGGGATTTTCAGCTCACCTTTTTCTTTTAAATAATTTAATATATACGAAGGCAATGCATGCGTACAAACAATCAAATCAGGTCGTTTTTCTTTTATTAACTTCCTCATGAATGGGACAAACAAAATTTCGTATAATCGATAACGTTTCTGCTCTTCTTCGTTTTTGTAAACAAAAGTTTTGTATATCTTGTTGTAAAAATTAGGAAACATTTTAATCCATTTTAAATAAATGCTAGAAACGAATGTCTCTACTTTCCCATAACTATATGAGAGAATATCAACTTGATCGCATTTTATATGAAATTGATCGTTCTGTATTCCCTCGATTAATGCATTTGCAACTTGATAATGTCCTGATGGGATTTGTAAAAATGGAAAAAATAAGATCTTTTTTTGCGTTACATATTGTTCCATAAAGCACCTCTTGCCGTAACAATTCATGATATATTTTTCATTATTTTTTATTATGTAGCACTTTTTCTTTTCTATTCTAGTAGTAATGAATGATGGTTCTTGTTCCATAAATTACATACAAAATGAAAAGATTTTTCATGTATAATTTTTTATAAAAGGAGTGATGGAATGAAAATTTTATTACTATCTATTTTATTTATTGCTCTCTTCTACCTTTTCAAAAAAGCTCATAAAAACACAGCTGATGTTGTTATGAATAGAGTTCAAATCAATCAAAAGTACATTCACGGACAAGATCTAAAATTAAATATTCTACACCTTTCCGATCTGCATCTCGAAAATATTTCTATTTCCCCATCTCAGCTTTATGACAAACTAAAAGATGAATCAATTGATTTAATTGCACTTACAGGAGATTTCCTTGACCGTAAGCGTACTATACCGAAACTTGCTCCCTATTTAGAAGTATTAAATCAATTACACGCAGAGTATGGTATATACGCCGTTTTTGGTAACCATGATTATGTGTTGCACGAAACAGATTTACAAACATTAAAAGAAACACTCGAACAATATAACTGTAAAGTACTGCAAAATGAAAATCATATCATTTATGTTCAAGGTAAACTTATAAATATTATTGGTATTGATGACTTTAGTACGAAACGCAGTGACTTAACAGCCTCGTATAAAGGGATTCAGCAAGGCGTAAATTTAGTATTAACTCATGATCCAAATATCGTTCTTCATATGAAAGAATATCATTTTGGCTATTTACTTGCTGGTCATTTCCACGGTGGGCAAATTTGTTACCCAAAGGCCTACCACCTTGTGAAAATGGGTAAGCTTGCAAGAATGAATATGATAAAAGGACTTCATACGCAAGATGGGAAACCTTTTTATATTAATGAGGGGCTTGGGCAAACAGGAGTAAATATTCGAGTGGGCAGTAGACCAGAAATTACATTGCATCAACTGTCAATCCCAACTACAAATAAAGAACTACATGCAGTATAGACAATCAAAGCTGTTAACAGATTTCGTTAACAGCTTCTATCTTTACTCCACAATTAGAATATAGAATTTTATCCCGCTATTTTAGGGCAGTAAGACTCCCACCTCAAAATGCAGAGAGAAGCAAGGAAGATAGGTGGGAGTAGTGCTGCCCGTAACAGCCCGATTGGTGAGGGCTCATAATCAGTGGGGGATGAAGAACCCCCCCCCCCGCTGATTAAAGTTTCACTTTATGTTGCTCTACTATCTTCTTTTAGAAACTTCATGTGAGGCTTTATAAGTGTATCTTTCCAATAAACTTTCCTTTGACATAAATAAATATTGAGGAGAAGAAGATATATTATTCTTTACCATTTTTATAATCGAATTATTACCAGACAATAAACATATTGGTATAAACGCTATCCATTTAAACCATTTATAAAAAGGATTCGAAATAGAAACAAATTCAAATCCTAATCGATCTGCTCCTCGATTTAACATAGTAATGCCAATTACACCTTTAATTTTATCTGCCTTAGGATGATTTTGAATATATAACGCAAGATCTGGTAAGGACTTTTTGACGTATTGATAAATGAACTTTCCTTTTTTAATATTATTTTCAAACGACTTCATTTCATTTAGTAAACGAACATTGTGTAAATGAATTTTAATTAAAGTATCATTTTTATTGATTCGTGTACCATCTGAAAGAGTTATATTTTTTCCTTTGTAACGCGTAAGCCTCACGCGCAAAATATTGTCATCACAAGTTCTCTTATGAATATAAGTTAATCGCGTACATTTGTAATATATCGGATCGATCAAATTCCAAATCGTTAGTACATAACTTTTCATCTTGTTTTCATTTCCCTTTTTGAAATATCGATAAAACTATTTTGCATATTTTCATGAAAAATATTTAGGAAATCTTAAGATTTTAGAAAAAACCGAAGACATTACTATAAGTTGGTATCATAAATTTTCATAAAATATTGCAAGATAAATCATGTGAAATGGAACGGACAATTCTTTTTCTAATTATACTTTTACAGGGGGCAAAGAGATGAATATACTTAATTTCGTGATGTCATTATTTACTTCTGGAAGAAGAACGCCGCAAATGTTTACCTTGTTTAGAAATAGAAAAAATAATCGAGGATGGATTTGGTTTTCCTTATTAGGATTAGGAACCATTTTCAGTGTAGCTGCAACACGGTATTCAAATATAAAGAAACCGATTCAACGATTGTTTCAAGGTATTCAAAATACGACAAAAACTTTTACTCCAGCTAAATTAAACTTGGCAAATACGGAATTCGCTAATGAAATTACACCTAATAAGCAAAAGAAACAAAGTAACAAAACTAATCATTAGCACAATTAAGACAAAACTCGCCTCTCATTCGCGAGTTTTGTCTTATTCTTAATGACTTTCTTTAAACAAATTTTACCTCGCATATCAAAAATCAAAACATTTGACAAAAAAGTTATTTTACGCTATAATTTACATTTGATTATTTAGTGTTTATAATAAGATTCTCCTGGCCAGGGGAATCTTATTTTTTTGTTTTTAAAAAGGAGTGTGTTAAGATGAAAAAAAACGCATCCAGTATAACTTCATTAGTAGCAGCTTTTAGCAGAGCGTATCATAGTCAATTTGATACACCGAAAATTTTTCATGATGATATAGCAAAAGAGTTAATCTCTGCACAAGAATACAATACGATCAAAGAAAACATGGTACAAGGTATACAATTCTTCAACAAAGATATCGCACAAAAATTGAACGGAAATACAGAAGAACTATTAAAATGGATTACCCAAGTGCAACTCTCTCCCACACCATTAGCACGTGCTGCATATTGTGAAACAGTATTACTCCGCGAAATCACGTTAGGGTTAACACAATATGTCATACTCGGAGCAGGATTAGACACCTTTAGTTTTCGACATCCAGAATTAGAAAACAACTTAGAAATATTTGAAATTGATCACCCTGCTACACAAACTTTTAAAATAAAACGATTATATGAAACAGATTTGAAAATCCCTAGTAATCTTCACTTTATTCCTATGGACTTTACAAAAAAGTTTATGTATCCAAACCTAATAGCCGAAGGATTTCGTCGTACAAAAACGTTCTTTAGCCTTTTAGGCGTTTCTTATTATTTAACGAAAGAAGAAATGTCGAATTTGATTAATGATCTATTTACTATCGTTCCACCGGGAAGTTCTATTGTGTTTGATTATGCAGATGAAAAACTCTTTGAAACAAAAGGAATTTCTAATAGAGTTGAAAATATGATCAAAATGGCTTCTGCGGGCGGTGAACCGATGAAATCGTGCTTTTCTTATTCTGAAATGGAGAAGATGTTAGAAAAATCCGGTTTACTCATCTATGAACATTTATCACCAACTCAAATCAATGAGCTTTATTTTCGCAATCGACAAGATTATCTATCTGCCTTTGAAACGATTCACTACATTCATGCTGTAAAACAATAAAAAGCATCACGCCTGAAAAAGCCCGCTTCATAAGAAAAAGGAGTCCATCGCCTACTATCATAGGTGATGGACTCCTTTCTATTCTCAACATTCCGAAAAAAAAAGCATCCACCAGTTGGATGCTAACGTGATAAGGAGTTTTTTTATGAGTATTGAATAGGATATAAGCGAGTGAGCTTGTCCTACACTTTATCATATGCTTGTCCCTCTCAAAAGGTGAAAAAAGAAAGGATATCCCCCAAATAAATATGTTACTTTTTATAAATATTAATCTCTAAAACTTAGCAAATACACCTTTTTCTACCATAAAAAATATGAATAGATTCATCTATTCACTATTTCAAAGGTTGATTTTCTTCCGTTTCAATATGCAATATTGCTTATTTACTGGTTTTCCCCTTTCATTCCAATCTTTTATATGAGATAATTCAAATAAAAAAATATCAGTTATTAACAAGGATGATTTATATGAAAAACTTTCGAATAAAAATTACAAAGGCTTGCCAATCATTTTGGGGATGTTTCATATACGGTATTTTGATATTTATTATATTCTTAATGATCAATTTAACAGATACACCTTTACATACCTTAACTTGGAGAGATTGGTTAGGCTCTATAGTAGGTGCAGGAATCCTATCCGCTGGAATGTTTACTATCAGTAAATTAAATTTAAAATAACTATTTTTTCATATTGTAACCTAATCTCTATTTCTCTTTTTACCTGGATGAAGAATTTTTTCTCAACATCCAATATATGGATTTATCTCACGAATATTGGTACTATATAGTTAATCTCCATATTATTTCTCTGTCGTCTTTCTAAAAGGACTTGCGCCAGGCAGCAAGTCCTTTTAATTTATTTTCTTCCAGTTCACCTTTTGTTTTTTCTACACTAACAAATATTTCTTTCTAAGTCATACAAACGTTTAAGAGTATAGTATTCATCTCTTATATCCTCTTGCGACTAAGGATACTGAAACACACGAAATACAACACGAATTTTTAAATACTATTTTAAAAACTTTCTTCTGTATAAAACTTCGCATTCTGTTAATACTATACATAGGCTGTATGCCATAGCTCATTGAATGACCTCTGACTTTTTTCTTTCTCCAGTCCCCCTTGGAGATGAGCGGTTAGCTTCTGCTAGCTGCTCTTTTTCTCAGTCAACCTTTAAAAAGTAGTATATTCGAATAATTATATTGTAAATATTTGACCTAGACACTCATCTAACTTTTGTGTATGATATTCTCAAAGAGTAAGGTAAGAGTTACTCTTTGCCATTTTGAAAAAGGTTCTGCTGGAGACAGCAGAACCTTTTTTTGTGAAGTAAAAATATTATCATGATATATTATTTTATTATGATTTCCTTATGTTTCTTCCCGATTTCTGATGACAGTGATACAGAACGAAATCGTAAAGTAGTATCAGCCTATGAAGAAGTTCAAATCAAGTGGTACATATAACTGCTCTATTGCTACTACACCTGACAATTCACCAAGTGCTTCTTGTTTATCTATTTTCGGTAATTACGATGTTTCAAAAATAGAATCGATAATGGTCTTTGCTTGCCATTTAATCGGTTCATTCTTCATATCAGTAATTTAATATTTCGCATCGGCCAGTTTTCCTTTTATACTAATAGCACGACTCTGACGCATTTTCATACCTTCTTGTGGGTCAACTCCCCCCCATTAAACAGTAAATACGGGTCGCAGAATACATCTACTCGATTTGAGTTATCATATCATCCGATAAATTACTTGGACCATACTGAACCATACCACTTCTTGGTTGACTAATCGTAAAAAAGGAGCTGTCTCATAAGTCAGTGAAACCGATTTATGGGACAGCCCTTTTAAATGTCCTATGCAAAGGGAACGTTTAAATAGCTATAAATAACTTTTAGGATTTTCGTTTCCCAAGATAAACAGTTATATCATAGCTCCCCCTTTTAAATTCAACTTTACGACCATCTAATTCTATTGTTCGAGAGCTTGCAGTAGGATTTTTCATTATATTGTACAGATAATCGGATTTAGTTGGGAGTAGAGTTTTTAGAATTTTTTTCACAGGCTCATTTAATACAGGGTCATCACTAGAAATAGACATTCTATATGCGCTATCGTCGTTAGAAGAAAATTTAAAATACATAATGGGATCATATACTTTACCATTTCTATTATATACGTAGTTATATTCATTTTTTAAAAAACCAGAATCAATTAGTATATTCTGAATTTCTTTATAATTATACTCATCCCCATTTTTCTCAGGAATAGACTCAGGAACAAAGTTAGGATTTACAAAAATTGCATTATACATAAATTTTGCAAATTGTTCCCTTGTTACATTCATTTCTCCGCCATATTGATAGTTTCCAATTCCGTTTGTGATGCCATTACTATACAATGAACGAACAGAGTCTTTTGCCCAATGATTATTTGAAACATCATGGAAAAGGTCGTTTGTTTTTACAGCTAAATGAAAAGCTTTTTGTAAGATAACGGCCATTTCGTATCGAGTTAATGTATCATCTGGTCTAAATTTGTCAGTACTGTCCCCTGTCATAATCCCTGCTTGAGCAACTGCTTTAATACTGTTTTCAAACATATGCCCATGAATATCAGAGAAATTTTTGATTTTAGATCCATTATTTTCTAGTTTCAGGTATCTTGAAATAATCGCAGATACTTGTCCACGAGTTACATTGTCTCCAAAACCAAATTTTCCATTGCCATAACCGCTAATTACCTTTTTATCAGCTAAGTAGTTAATAGAACTTTCAGACCAATGCCCACTTGGTACATCAGTGAAATCTGCAGTTTGCGCATGAGCATTCGTTGCACTGAATAGCGTAGCGGTAATTAAGCCTGTTGCAAGTACATGTTTAAAGTTCATTATGATTCCTCCTAAGTATATAAAACAATATATAACTCTCACTTATATCCATTGTTTTTAAGTGATGATTACCACTCTAATTATATTAATATATTACAATATCACAAAACAATCAATTACTTTCGTAGTACTACGATCATCTTTAATTTGCTTTTGAAACTTCGGGTACTGCAGCTTATCTTCCTTTTTTATTGCAATGCCTGATACTTCAAAGAATACTTGTATTTTGTGTTTATCGTCGTCTTTTAAAACTTACTTTTTTCATTCCAACACATCATTTCACTACACAATGAAATTTTTGTTAAAGCCTACTTTGTATTTAATCTATTTAAAGAGTCTCCTAATTTGATCAAAATGATGATTATCATGTTGAGCTAAACGGCTAAAATATTTGTATAGATTTAATTGACTTTTTCCAATTAAAAATTCTTTAGGCCATAACGCATCATCTATTTTATTTATGGTGTTAGTCAGTCTCTTCCTAACTAATATAAACCTTTCAATAGAGTGGAATTTATTATTTTGTACAAGCACTTCTTCCTATCATTTCATAGAATAAATAGACATTTCAAAGAAAGGAGAGAACTATAAACATGGCTGATTATTTTTATAAAGATGGTAAAAGGTATTACAAAAAACACAATCACCAAAAAAATACTAACTGCTCTATTGCAACACATATTATATCTGGTGCCCAAACCAATCTAAACGGAAATATATTACTAGATGTTAACATACCACCTAACTCTACGATAACGGCTTTTGAAGACTTTACTAACAATCACAATAAAACATTACTTCAATTTTTTGTTACTGGTGGTACCCCTCCTATTACAATATCAATTTTCACAAGAAACTCTTCCACACCTATTACCGCTACTCTACAAGCGATTGATACTAGGATATTTCAAGTAGAAGACTTCCAAAGGCTCACCTTCACCAATGCTACCAATACAGGAGGCGGCATTGGTATGTATATTGAAAAAACATTCTGTATTTGCTGTAATAATCAGAACAATCATTGCAATGAATATTGCCATAGATACGACCATGATTATGATTATGATTATGATTGTTAAGTTAGCTGCCAAAAGAATCCTTTTTATAAAGGGCTCTTTTGCTTTTACACCACTAATATCCAAGCATTCACGTATTCATTTCTCTACCATTCCTTGTTTCTTAATAAAATAAAAATTTTATTTAGTTTTCTCTAACCGCATTTACTGCAGCTGCACAAACCTCAATACCGAAACGTTCTTCGATATATATATCATCTTCCAACGTGATATGCCAGTATCCATTTTCATTTTTAATTTCTAATGTATAATCATCTTCATTCAATTTATTTATAATGAATGCTGCATCGTTGATTGGATCAAACTGCTCAATTGTCATATTATGAAATGCTCGTCCATCTTTTTCGTCTATGATTGCTGTCAATTTTTCTTGCCAGTTGCTATCTATCGTTTCTGTCTTACTTATATGAGAAGAAGCCATCAAAATTAATATGCCCTACTTCCAAGCGGAAAACCTTTTAATTTCAGAAGTTTGACACAGCTCTGGAAAAAGCTTATAAAGAAAAGTGGAGTTCCTGATATTCGATTCCATGATCTCAGACATACTCATGCGACATTAATGTTGAAACAAGGTATTCATCCAAAGATTGTGAGTGAACGATTAGGACATAAACGAGTAGGCATCACATTGGACACCTACTCTCATGTCGTACCAGGACTTCAGGAAAAAGCAGTGGAGGATTTTGCAAATAATCTATTCCAAAAACACTAATGTTTGCAAATACGAATTTTGCATAAAAATACTAGCGAATTCGTATACGATTGAAAGGAGACAAAAACATGAAAGAAATCAAGTCTGACAAGGAGTTCAAAGACATTATCGCAAGCGAAGAGCCAGTAGTTGTTAAGTTCTTTACTACATGGTGCCCAGATTGCGTGCGTATGGATCATTTTATTGGGGATGTAATGGAAGAGTTCAATAAGTTTGAATGGTACGCTATTAATAAAGATGAGTTTCCAAGTATTGCAGAAGAGTATCAAGTAATGGGTATTCCAAGTTTACTTGTATATCAAAATGGTGAGAAGTTAGGTCATTTACATAGTGCAAATGCGAAAACAGAAGAGCAAGTTACTGAATTTTTAGAAGCATACTAAGATAAGAGATGCCACTGGAACATATTGTTTCAGTGGTTTTTTTATTTGGATTTTTCAACAGATTTTTCCTTTGCGAAACTTTGTTACCCCTTGCTCAAAAAGCTATAAAACGTCAACAATGTTTGTATAGACCCACACGACTTTCCTTTGATACTCTATTGATAGAAGGAATTTCTTGACAGAAAGGAGAGTGCTTTTTATGAATTCATGTTCGAATCAAGAAGCTGATAAAGGGGCTATTGTTAGCATTGTTGCTTACATATTTTTATCAGCGATAAAAATTATCATTAGCTATATCGCTCTATCTAGCGCATTACGTGCAGATGGTTTAAATAATTTAACAGATATCGGCGCTTCACTAGCTGTTTTAATTGGTCTTAAAATTTCGCGTAAACCTCGTGATCCTGATCATCCATATGGGCATTCTCGCGCAGAACAAATCGCTTCATTAGTAGCCTCTTTTATTATGGCATCTGTTGGATTCGAAGTTATTATTAGCGCTATTCAATCATTTTTTAATCCTCAGCAAACAGCACCTAATGTAATCGCTGCTTGGGTTGCTTTCTTTTGCGCTATCGTGATGTACGTTGTATACATGTATAATAAAAAAATTGCAAAGCGGACACAAAGTAAAGCATTAGAAGCTGCTGCCAAAGATAATTTATCAGATGCGCTTGTTAGTATTGGTACCGTCGTTGGAATTGTTGCTTCACAATTTCATATGGCCATTCTTGATCCAATTGCAGCGTTACTTGTCGGACTTATAATTTGCAAAACAGCATGGGATATTTTTATAGAAACATCTCATATGTTAACAGATGGGATTGATCCTGAGAAAATGGAAGAGTATTCTCAAGCAGTGCAACTTGTTCCAGGGGTTGAACATATTGTTGATATTCGGGCTCGTATGTATGGTAATCAAACCTATGTTGATATTACAATTGAAGTAGATGCTCATATGGACGTAAACAAAAGCCATCATATTACGGACACAATTGAAGAAATGTTACAACAGAAATTTGGAATTTTGTATACTCATATTCATGTTGAACCAATGCAAAAAGAACCTATAATACCATGATCATAAGAAAAAGGAGTCCATCACCTGCTGTATATAGATGATGGACTCCTTTTTCTTCTCAACATTCCGATAAAAATACGTGTTCTTTTTCAAAGTAATCACTTTTTTAGCGTCTTCGATACCATAGAGTCTTTTTGTAAGAATGCTTGATGAAAGATAATACATAAAACAAGCCAACTTCCTCCTGCCGCCCACCCAGCTAATATATCGGATGGATAGTGTACGCCAAGATAGATACGACTAATAGAAATCGAAAAGATTACGAAACAGGCTGTAAAAATAATTAACACTTTTTTATGCAGTGCAATACGATGTTCCGTAATCGTCACATAGGCGATAAACCCTAGAAATGCCGTCGCATTCATCGTATGACCACTCGGGAAACTATATCCAGTCGCTGTGACAAGTTGTGATACATCAGGTCTTGGACGCTCATACCATAGCTTAAGCATACTGTTAAGATAACGAGATCCATAATAGTTAATCATTAAAAATAACGCACTCAACAACTTTTTTCGGATGAGAAAGTACATTATGATAATAATAAGCAATGGAAAATAGACTTTTTTAGAGCCAATATAAGACATCCAAATGAAATAAGTCGTCAAATATTCATTTTGGAAACTTTGAATAAATGTTGTAATAACATCATCAAACTTCTCAATACAAGCGGTATGATACGAAAATGATAATACGACAAAACAAATGAGTAATATACAACTTAACAAGTATAAATGTCGATATCGTTTCACATACATAACCTCACAATACAAAAAATGGAGCGGTTGTTTTAGTTTCCCTCTCCATTTCTTTTTTATACATTGTTTTTATTAAGAAATATAACGACTCATTTTTTGTTGCATGCTAGAAATTTTTGAAACACGAATCTCTCGTCTCTTCTAATGCAAAGTATATGTCCTGCTTAAGCTCTTGTACATTTTCATAATATGGTTTCTTCATTTGCAACATTCTCATAATAATTTCTTTATTCCCTTCCGCTAATTGTAATTCTTCATACCATGGTTTTTCTATTTTATCGTTAGACTCATAGCTAGCATATAACAAAAATAAGATAAAATGGCCTAGCGCATAAAAGTCACTGCGATATTCAACTTCGCGCATAAAAGCTTGTTCGCCTTCATAAGATCGCGCTCGTTCATCCATATCTCCTTTATATCTCGCTAATCCAAAATCAACGATACGAATTGAACTCCGATTCATTAAAATGTTAGGGATTCTTAAATCGCGGTGAATGATATCTTGACTATGAATATAAGAAACAACGTCTAATATTTTATATAAGATATAAAATGCTTCTCGTTCTTCATATATATATCCATCTCGAAAAATAAAATCTTCAAAATTCTCTCCAGCCATATACTCCATGACAAAAAACGGTTGCTTCTTCCAAACAAAGTAATCATGCAAGCTTGGAATCGCTGGATGTTGTAAACTCTTTAAAATTTGCTGTTCTCTTATAAAAGATTCCCTTCCTGATTCATACTTTTGCTTACTTTGTCTCAATTGTTTTAATACTTTAACCTCATGATCCTGTAAATCTATCACTCTATAGGTAAAGCCATAACTGCCCATTCCAATTACTGATTCAACCTTATAGCGCTCTATAACAATTGTATTCTTACGCAGCGGTCTATCAAACCACGCGAGTATATGTCGCCATTTCATCAACTACTGGAAAAGAAACTACGGCTTTTCCGTTTTCTTTTATAGTGCTGATGTCCATATCCGTGAGATGGACGTCTTCTGTTGTAATCGCTACTTGAATAAGAGCGTCTTCTATGACGATAGTCACTGCTTGAATAAGAGTGGTATCTACCTTTTTTTCCTAATAGAGAATCAATAATTTTTTTGAACATCCCTTCACCTCTTATAGAAATTTTTATCTTCATTATACCAATATTTTTTCATAAATTTTGTGACAACTTTGTAAAGAAGATTCATGCTGAGAAGAGTAAAAAAACGACGAGTCGATCCCGTCGTTACTTTTACTCTTCATCTCCATCAAACACTTCGTCAATCATACATTTTTCTAGTAAGTATTCAAATGTAATATCAGCAAGATCTTCAATTTCTTCTTGCTTCGGTACATACCCTCTTTCAATTAGTTGCTCATAAAAAAACTCCGCAATTTCTTCCGTGTCAATTACGACTTCAATTTCCTTCATGAGCATCACTCCTTTATTTCTGTTTTATGAAAGAATTTCAAAATTATGTATATGAAATTAGAAAAATACTTTTTCTTTTCCCTCTTATTCTTTTCAGTCATATTGCTGTGAGCAAGTACATACGATGTAGTACAAGCTATTAAAAGGAGGTAACGATAATGAAATATCCATATGAAATAGAGCAAAGAAAAGAAGAGTTCATGCATGAGGACAAATGGGCAGACTCTCTTATTAAATGGCTTTTTATTTTTTTAAGTATAGTAGGCATACCTTATACCGCATACGTTTTTATCCACTTTCTCTTTACCTTCTAATCCATTATTTTTTTTCTGTTAATTTTACTAGATAATTATGAATCACATTCATCACAATTTTATACTCTTCATCCTGAAAAGTTTCATATAATAACTGATAATCATTATAAATATCTAATAATCCATCAATAATTTCTTGCTTATTTGTTTTAATACTTACTTTCTTCGAATTGTTAATGGATTTCAATTTCTCTAAGTCTAATTTATTCATTCCTGCTTTATCTTGTTTCATTTTCTTTAAAATCGCATTTGCTGTTTGGGCATTCGCAAGTAGTGTTAAATCAGATTCATCCGCTTCTAACCACTCACCATCTGTAATTCTTGATAATTCATATATCGTATCTTCCCATGCATCATTTTTATATCTCCATACTTCTGTACGAAATCCAACGATACGAAAAATATCTTGATCATACCCTGAAACTTGCACAAGGTCGCCAAATGTAAACTGATAACATAGTTCAATCCACTCTGTCTTATTTTTTTTCATATCTTGCTCTGTAACATGTTGAAGCGTTTGTTCCACATAATATCCATCGTGATTATTTATTTCATATACATATACACCGTCTAGTACTTTCATATTTGTAATTTTACCAACGGTTCCATATAGCGTAATCACGACTATATCTCCGACATTATATTTAGGTTGTTTTTTTCTTGACATCTATATCTCTCCTTTTTAAAGTCGTGATTTTGATAACAGTATATGCGAACGATATAAAAACGCTTATCACATAAGCGTATATTCAAAAAATTTTTTTCATAAAAAAATACATCACTTTTTATAAAGCGATGTATTTTTACAACCATATTATGCTAGCTATCTTTCTTGTAAATACAAATCCCATGCCTTATCAAAGATAGACATACTTTCTATTAATCCACTGCATTCTAAGTATGAACTAATTTCATGATAATCTTCTGATTGCTTTGGAAAACTTAAATCATCGTAGATTGCTTCTGCCAAATCAGATATTTCATTTTTAACCAATGGCGCACGGTGTTTCATCATATAATGGTAAAATGTTTTCTTCAAAAATATTCCCTACCTTTCTAACTTGGGTACATTATACAAGGGAGAAAAGAAAAAAACCAGCACAATGGCTGGTTAAAAATCAAAATAATTTCTCTTTAATAAACGCGGACGCTCCATTAATTCCTCATAAGTCAGTTGCTTTGGCAAATCTTTTGTATAAATTAGAAACAACTGATCTTCAATTTCTTTCACAATATGATCTGGTTGATATTCCATCCCACACGAAAAACAAGAAATACATGGTGTTTTTTGGATTTCAATTGCCTTTGTACCATCCGGCAACTCCCAATATACAGTATTTACACTTTCTGTTGCTTCTGTACTTTCACACCACATACAATTCATACTGCATCACCTTCAGATTTTTCATCAGCTTCTAGCTTTTCCATTTGTGCTTTATATTTTTTATCTTTAAGTTGATCACGTTTTTCACGCTTATCCTTTAAGGATGAATGCGTTTCATTCATTTCATAATCTTTTCGGCGATTCATACGCTGTAGGTCATCTGGTACGAGGTTAAATTTCTTATCGCTCATTAATGCCGCTACACCAATATCAGAGCGCTTCTCTTCATATGTCGGATAAATTTCTTTAAAATACCCTTCCGCTCTTCCTGGTACATAATTTTCTGGTTCTGGATACGTTGTAATAACCCCTTCAAAGTTACGGAGTACAACTTTATCCGCACTTTGCGAGATTAAATAGTTTGGCTGAAGCGCAATTTTACCGCCTCCGCCTGGAGCATCTACAACAAACGTTGGTACTGCATAACCAGAAGTATGTCCGCGCAGTCCTTCGATAATCTCTAAGCCTTTAGATACTGGCGCACGGAAATGACCAATTCCTTCCGATAAATCACACTGATAAATATAATATGGACGAACTCGAATTTTCACTAAATCGTGCATCAGTTTTTTCATAATTGGGACACTATCGTTAATTCCTGCTAAAATAACCGCTTGGTTCCCAACTGGAACGCCTGCATTTGCAAGCATTTCACATGCTAATTTAGACTCTTCTGTAATTTCAATAGAAGTATTAAAATGTGTATTGAGCCATACTGGGTGATATTTTTTCATAATATTACATAGATTTTCTGTAATACGTTGCGGGAATACAACTGGCGCCCTTGTTCCGATACGAATAATTTCCACATGCGGAATTGCTCGTAAATTCTTTAATACATATTCTAAAATTTTATCATTAATCAGGAGCCCATCACCGCCAGAAATTAAAACGTCTCGTACTTGCGGTGTTTCACGAATATAAGCAATTGCTTCATCTAATTGTTTTTTTGGTACGCCCATGCCAATTTGTCCACTAAAGCGGCGGCGTGTACAATAACGACAATACATGGAGCATTGATTTGTTACAAGAAACAAGACGCGATCTGGATAGCGATGTGTTAAACCAGGAACTGGTGAATCTTCATCTTCATGTAGTGGATCTTCTAAATCATACTTTGTTTTATATAATTCTTCCGAAATCGGTACAGACTGCATTCGAATCGGACAGCGCGGATCATCGGGATTCATAAGCCAAGCATAGTACGGTGTAATATTTAACGGAATCGTTTTTGTTGAAATTTTAACACCTTCTTCTTCTTCTGGTGTTAAATTTATGACTTTCTTTAAATCATCTAACGTTTTAATCGTATTCGTTAATTGCCAAATCCAATCATTCCATTGTTCTTCTGTCACGTCTTTCCATAATTCAATTTCTTTCCAATGACGATTTGGTTTATATACATCGTGTAACATTGCTATTCCCCCTTTTTTTACGCTCACTTTTTATATAAGCAATAATTATGCCAACTTCACAATTTTGATAAGCAAAATTGTAAGATTCTTTATTATATATAGGAAAAATCGTTTTTTACGTGTAGATACGATAATAACTCACTATGATTCTTGTTACTTTTTGTATATGTAAACGCTCTTTTATTGGTGCAAACACATAAAAAACGCCGATTATTCGGCGTTTTTTTTATATTTATTTAACTTATACTGCAAAGTTTGTCTTGGAATACTCAGTAATTTAGCCGCTTGTAATATATTCCCCTCCGTTTCTATTAGAGCTCGATGAATCAATTCCTTTTCTATTTGAGACAGCGCCTCGCGTAAAGGCAATATCTTTTTCTTCTCCTGTCTGTTTTCTTTCTGAAATATTCGGGGTAAACAACAAGCTGTTAGCGAATGCCCTTCTGCAATAATTACAGCATGTTCAATCGTATGCTTTAGTTCTCTTACATTTCCTGGCCAATGATACGATAATAATCTCTCTTTTGCATCATCGTTAATCTCAAATACATCTTTTTTATATTTCTTGTTATACTGTTTTAAAAAATAAGATGCTAGCAATAAAACATCTTCTATTCGCTCACGAAGTGGCGGAATATAGAGAGAAAATACATTCAATCTATAATATAAATCCGTACGAATCTTATTTTCACGCAAACAGACTTCTGGAGGCTGATTCATTGCAGTAATGACACGTACATCTACTTTTCTTGTCTTATTATCACCTATTCGACGTATAACCCCGTCTTCTAAAACGCGAAGCATTTTTGCTTGCAGATCAAGGGGCATCGAGTTTAACTCATCTAAAAATAATGTCCCTCCATCTGCAAGCTCAAATAACCCCGCACGCTCAATAGCTCCCGTATAACTACCTTTTGTTGTTCCAAATAATAAACTTTCTAATAGTGATTCTGGGAGCGCCGCACAATTTTGTGCAATACACGGTTTATTTTTTCTTTTTGAAGCTTCATGAATTGCCTGGACAAATAATTCTTTTCCTGTTCCTGTTTCGCCGTATATTAAAACATTTGCATCTGTTGGGGCTACCTTTTGCGCTAACTCTTTCGTTTGACGAAAACGAGTATCATTCGTCACGATTGTATTAAACGCAATATGTTTTTTCGTTATTTTTCGTTTAGAAGAACACTTCATTTTTGACTGTAAATCAACAATTGTATCTGTTAATTTTTGAATCGTTGTATAATCCTTTGCAATCTCAACCGCTCCAGCAATACTTCCTTCTATGAAAATAGGTAAAGTCGTATTAACAGTACATACATCCTCACCTTTTAAATTTTGATAACGCTGCACTTGATGGACGATAGGCTTTTTTGTATGTAAAACTTTCATAAGTGTACTCGTTTCCCGAGATAACGATGGAAATGCCTCTAATAAATGCTTTCCTAGTACATTCTCAATTTTTGAACCATCATGCTTCGCTGCAACCTCATTATAAAAAATGGTAATTCCATTTTCATCTACAGCATGAATTGCTTCATCAATACTGCTCAAAATCGCTTCAATGACTTCTTGTGTAGAAACAGCTAGCAATGTCATCCCTCCTTTTGCCGACAATTCAGCATATTACATGCCGAATTGTCGGCACCCCTATGTGCGATTATAAGCATTGTGATTTCATTCTATTGTTTCTTCTCCACATTCGTTATTTGTTTAATCATTCATACTGAATAAAGTGAAACTTTCATCAGTATGAATAACTTTTACGAATTTGTCGTTTATGGGCAAGCTCTGCTCCCACGTATTTCCCCCCGAATCGTACTACCTATCAATAATTGGATAAATCTTTTACCCATACATTCATATCTTCTAATTTGTCGAAAATATAACAATTGTTAGCAAGTCTACCTGTATACGTATAGCCTAACTGATGAAAAGCCGCATTCATTCCAAATGAGAGCGAGCGTGCAATTGTATAAGAACAAAAGATTGCTCGATCTCGCAGTTCTTCTTCTAATTGAACAAGTAAGCTTTTCATAAAACCATGTTTTCGATACTCCGGTAAAGTCGCGCAATTTGTTAGTTCTGCATTCCCTTCTTTCACATTCATCTCTGCAGAAGCAGTGCTAACAATTTTCCCTTCTAATTCATATACATAATAAATGGTATCTTCTTTCATTGTTTGTTTCACATAGTCCACTTGATTTAATGGTGTTGGATAAATTTCAAAAACTCTTCCGAATACATTTGCTAACTGCTGTGCATCATCTTCTGTGGCCTTCCGCAATGTAAATGTAGTCGGAACTTGTTTATCCGTTCCCTTTTTTTCTCTCACACCATTTAAAATTTGATCTTCATTTTCCCATTCGATACTATTTCTTCTTTCATCCTGCAAATACTTCACCAAAAAATAAGCATCGTGACCTTGAAAATAATGAGGAATTGTTGCTTCTAATAAAAAGCCAAAAGAGAGCCACGCCGAAACATGCTCTCCCTTTCCTTTTATAATACATTTAGTGAAAGCATGCTTCTTGGCCAATTCTTCAACTGTTTGTCTTACATATTCTACATTGCCTGTGTATTGATCAACTCGCACTCGCTTGTTAAAATAGTCCAATACTCCTTCTACAGTATAATACTTTGTCTGTTCTTTAAATGATTCATAATAGTTCATCGTTTCACCTCACACCAATCTAATAATGTACATGCAATGATTTTTGCAGCGGCAATCATTTTATCTACTTCAATGTATTCATTTGGATAATGCGCTACCTTCGTTTCTCCTGGACCAAATATAATCGTCGGTATATCTGCAATTTGAGTAAATAATCCGCCATCTGTTCCCCATGGCGATGCTTCTATAATCGGATTTTTCCCTTCAATTTGCATGAAATTATCTTGAAGTGTTGTAATGAGCTCATGTTTCTCATCTAATTCACCTGGCACCCATCTCGCTCCAAACCATTCTACTTCTACAGGATGATCTTTAAACCATACATCCTTATCCTGTAATTGTTGAATCCAAGTTTCAAATTCTTCTTTTGCCGCCTCTATAGTCTCATTCGGCGCAATCCCACATCTTCCTTCTAATATTAAGGAATCTGGTACAGAACTCGGCCAACTTCCTCCTTCAATTTTCCCTATATTAATCGGAATTGGGATGGGAATTTCCTTATAAAGTGGGTCTGCCATTCGGTCATTTCTCTTTTGTTCTAATTCTTTTACATGCTCCACTACAATCATACTTTTTTCAATTGCGCTGATTCCTTCATAACGAGTCCCACCATGTGCAGCTTTCCCTTTCACATGCAGTCGAAACCACATAGATCCTTGCTGTTTTGGAAAGAACTTCATATTTGTTGGTTCTGGAATAATGACCCCGTCCGCTTTATATCCTCTTAAAATAGCTGCTAAACTTCCTGCACCACCGCTCTCCTCTTCTATTACGCTTTGAAAATAAATATCTCCTTTTAATACAATTTCATTCTTAATAATCGCTTCCATCGCAAGTATTAAAGCAATATTCCCTCCCTTCATATCCGTCGTTCCACGACCATATATACGGTTTCCAATTCTTTCCCCACTATAAGGTGGATGATCCCACTGGTTCACATCTCCCTCTGGTACAACGTCAATATGTCCATTTAAAATCATGGATTTTCCGCCGCCACTTCCTTTTAAAGTAGCTACAATATTAGGACTATCTGAAAAATTTGTTCTTGGGGATACAAAATAAGGATGATCTTTCATTTTTGTAAAAGACGGCTCCCAAATGTCAAGGTCTAATCCTAATTCACGCAACTTTTCAATTATGATTGCTTGCGCTCCACTTTCGTTTCCAGACACACTCTTTTCTTGGATCAATCGTTTTAATAGTTTCGCACTATCTTCTTCATGATTTTCAATATAATCACATAATTGTTTTTTCAAATCTTCCATATATCCCGCTCCCTTCATTCAATTACAAGCAATTTAGAACTTACATGGAAAGCCGCTTCCGTATGCTCCCTCACATCTTCTACTGTATAAGGGCTCATCAATTCTTGAAGTACTAATCCTTTAGAAGTGACTTCCATCACAGCCATATCGGTAATAATGACATCCACACATTTTTTTGATGTTAAAGGCAATGTACATTCAGATACAATCTTTGCATTCCCATACTTATCGACATGGTTCATTACAACAACGACTCGCTTTGCTTTTTGTGCTAGGTCCATTGCTCCGCCAATACCTGGAACACGCTTTCCTGGTACAATCCAATTGGCTAAATCCCCATTTCCGCTCACTTGCAGTGATCCTAGAATTGTTAAATCTAATAACCCTTTGCGAATCATGCCAAATGCGGTGCAGCTATCGAAGTAACTTCCCCCTTGAATAATCGACGTCGGCAGTCCCGCTGCATTGCATAAATTTGCATCTTCCTCCCCTTTATTAGGTGTTGGTCCCATACCGATAATTCCATTTTCAGCATGGAACATAACGTGTATATCTTCCCGTAAATGATTGGGAACAAGTGAAGGAATACCAATTCCTAAGTTGACAATCATGCCATTTTGAATTTCTTGCGCAGCTCGCTTTGCGATTTTATCCCTTACATCTATTCCCATGCCCATTTCCAATTCACCCCTTCCGATGGAACAATATAATCTATGAAAGCACCTGGAATTACAATTTCTTCCGGATGTAAGGCACCAAGCGGTACAATTTCTTCCGCTTCTACAATTGTAATATCCCCCGCCATCGCAACATGTGGATTCATATTACGCGCACTTTTGTCAAAAACAATGTTTCCAAATGGATCTGCTTTTTTTGCATACACAATCGCTATTTCAGCTGTAAGAGCCGTTTCAACTAAAAACGTTTTTCCATTTAATTCAACTGTTCGTTTCCCTTCCTCAACCATCGTATCAACACCAACATCAACAAGAATGCCGCCAAGACCTACGCCGCCTGCTCGAATGCGCTCTGCTAATGTTCCTTGAGGTGAAAATTCAATTTGTAACTTTCCTTCGTTTAATTGTCTCCCTGCATTCGGATTTGAACCGATATGAGAAGTGATTAACGATTTTACTCTTTCTCTTGTTATAAGACGACCAATCCCCACATCTGGGAACCCTGTATCGTTTCCAATTACATGTAAGTTTGTAATTCCTTTCTCCACAATTGCTTGTATAAGAGATGGAGGGGATCCGATTCCACCAAATCCCCCAAACATTAATGTCATATCATCATGAAATAACGAAATGACTTCATCTATTTCTTTCAACTTTCCGAATGTATTTGTCACCATTTTCATGCGATACTATGCCCTCCTCTTTGCATCATTTCCTCTACACTCTTAGCAAAAATACTAAGTAGCTCATCTAGCTCAGAATATGTAGTAGTCATTGGTGGTGCAACAAGCAATGCGCTATCTTCTTTTCCTGCTTGCCCTGAAACAGCTTGATATAAAAGGAGGCCGTTTTTAGCTGCCACTGAAATGAGTTCTGATGCTTTTGTAAACGGTTGCAATTCGATTCCAATTAGGAATCCTTTCCCCCGCACATCTGCAATAATAGTCGATTGCTGCTGAATTTTTTGTAATCCCTTTATTAAATATTCTCCTTTTTCCGCTGTTTTTTCGGGTAAATTATGTTTTTCCATATATTCGATAACCGCTAAAGCGGTTGCTGCTGATAATGGATTTGCGCTTAATGTATGACCGCTCATCACTGAACGAGACCCTCGTAAAATGGGATCCATAACACGATCGCTTATAACTGTCGCTGCCATTGGTGTATAACCAGCTCCGAGCCCTTTTCCAAGCGTCATAATATCAGGCTCCACACCCCAATGCTCCATTGCAAACCATGCTCCTGTTCGCCCAAGCCCTGTCATAACCTCATCCGAAATAAACAAAATATCATAATGCGTACAAATATCTTTAATCACTTTATAATATTCTTTTGGAGGAACAACCGCTCCACCGGCAGCACCAATGATTGGTTCCGCTATAAAAGCTGCAATATGTTCCGCACCAATTCGCTCAATTGCTCGTTCTAATTCCGTTGCGCAGGCAAGCTGACAAGTTGGATATACTTTTTGTAACGGACACCGAAAGCAGTATGGAGCTGATACGGTTGGATAATCTTCCAAAATAGATACAAATCGTTGTCGTCGCAATGGATGCCCAGACATAGATAAAGCTCCCATCGTAATTCCGTGGTAGCTCATCCATCTTGATAAAATTTTATGTTTACCATGAATACCACGTTCTTGAAAATGTTGAATTGCAATTTTCATAGCTGTTTCATTTGCTTCTGTACCACTATTTACAAAAAAACTCCAATTTAAGTCTCCTATACTTAAATCACTTAGTTTCTTTGCTAACTTTTCTGCTGGTTCACTTGTAAACTGTGACCGATAGACAAAAGCAATCTCCTCTGCCTGCTTTTTTATTACTTCAGCAATTTCTGTTACGCCATGTCCGATACCAGCCGTAATAGCTCCCGAGGAACCATCAAAATATTTATTGCCATTTTGATCGTATAAATATACTCCTTTTCCATGAGAAATCATCGGATACGGCTGACCAACAAGTGGCTTAATTAAGTAATCGCGCATAGCGCTCCCCCATTTCTCCAATTTGTATATATATATGAAGAAAATTGACGTTTCTTTCATAAAAAAGAATCCCCTGCAAAAGCAGTGAATAGATAAAAAATACTTATAAACTATAGAAATAGGCCTTATGAATCAAAAAAATATTCAGAATTAAAACTTTTTAATTCCCCTCTCCTTCGATGATAAAATCATGCTCTTCTCCCCCAATCCGATTAAAAATTTTCTACAACATCAGCCATTCTATTCAAATTGCCGATATTGTGTAAACTTCGACGAAACTCCCGTTCATTTCCTTCTTCTTTGCATAGTTTACATCTCATACTTTTAAACAAAATTAGACAAATTTCTTCACTAGCGTCCCATTAAACTAATGCAACTTAGAATATTAATCTGAATTTTCTTTTATTATAAAACTCCATAAAAAAATCCTTTATAATGGTTTGGTGGTAGTAACCGATCCAAATCCAAAATAAAGGACAACCCATGGATAAGATTACACGAAAAACATCATTTAGACAATGGCTTTCACCAATTTCTACTTCATTATTTGAAGAACAAGTGAAGAAGCATCATTTAAACCACTATACAAAGAAACTTCATATGGCTTCATTTATGAAATTACTTCTGTATGCACAACTCCATGAAACTGAGAGTTTACGTGCGTTGAGTGATTGCGTCTTCTCAGAAGAATTGCAGAACGAAACGAATCTTGATTCCATCAGCTTCTCTCAATTAGGCAGACGGCTCAATCAGGTTCCGACCGAGTTCTTTCAAATGATTTTTCTTGATTTAGTGGCGCAAGTTCACACAAAGACCGATTTTTATACAAGACGTAAAACGACAACACCACTGAAAATCATTGATTCGAGTACATTGCCATTGAATTTGAAAAAGCATCAATGGGCGGAATTTCGTCGAACAAAATCAGGAGTAAAGCTTCATTTACGGCTTGTCTTTATGGAAAAAGGGTATTCGTACCCAGATCAAGCTGTCCTTACGAATGCTAAGGAACATGATCGTGGTCAGCTAGAAGTATTCGCAGATGACAAAGAATGCATGTATGTGTTTGACCGTGGCTACTTAGATTATGAGCGATTCGACCGTATGACGGATGAAGGTTACTTTTTTGTCTCACGATTACGTAAAAATGTGGTGACACGGGTGATCGAGACATTCTCCTTACCGAAAAAATCCGCTGTGATCTCGGATGAAATGATTGTGATTGGCACGGCACAAAATCGTTCTGAAAACGCATTTCGTTTCATCAAGGTACTCGATTCAAAAGGAAATGAATTACATTTACTGACGAATCAATTTGATTTGGGCGCGGATGAAATCGCCGAGTTATATAAGTCACGGTGGGCCATAGAATTGTTTTTCAAATGGATGAAACAACATTTGAATATCAAGAAGTTTTACGGTCAGAGCGAACAAGCGGTGCACAATCAAGTATACATTGCAATGATTGTGTACTGTTTACATGTACTAGCTCAGTTGTCTTCGCAAAGTAAGCGAACCTATTTGCAAATCAGTCGCTTTTTAAAAGCATCGTTATGGAAACCTGCACACATTTGGCAACGTAAAATCCAAGGAAAGAGCGTTCCATAAAGCTTTTATGTCTCTGTTGCACAAGTCGAAGGTTATAGTAAAAAAATGGATGTTTACTACCTCTGTTAAAGTGTTTTTGTTTTTCTTCTTATGGAAGAAAAACAAAAAACTGAAAATTCAAAATTCTTTTACGCGACACTAGTGAATTATTAACAATATTGGAATTACATTTTATCAAATGGAAAATAGAGGGATTTATGATGATATGTAATAATGCATGTTCATTCAGCAAAAAATCGTGATAAAATCTAAGTACCTGTTCTATTTTTTTCAATTAAAATGGAAACCTTACTTCTTATTTACCCAAATGGGAGGCGCTTGATGGCTATGAACAAAAAACCCACCTATTTCCGTAGGTGGGCCTTATCTTTATTACACAATACCAAATTATACTCTCATTTTTTCATAAACTTTATGCAATTATACATATTCATAAAAATTACACCAAATAAATATTACATATAGTGAAATATAAATTGTGGATACATTCTATAAAGCAGATTCTTTTGAAAGGCGTAACATATCGATAATTATAAAAGGTTTGGCGTCACTCTAATACTGATCTCAAATCTCTTGTACTTTGTGAACTAACAATCTGGTGTATATTGACGATTCTGTTTTATAGGATGTGTTTACACGTATAACAAAGGGATAATACGGATGGGTTTATACTAAATGAACGTGGTTCAAGTCAGAGGAAGGCACCTTTGGGTGTCTTTTCTTTATATGGGGCCCGCCAAATCACCATCAACTAAAAAATAAACACCCCCAAAACGAAAAAGATGAGCTACCTTCTCAAAGTAACTACCTGTAGAAAAAGAAAATTTCCGTTTAGGGGGGACTTTAAAATCTTAGCTTGATAGCGATGTTGCGCTAACCCAATATTAACTTTAGACCAAATGAGTATCAGTCCAAATTACATGTGCTATCACACTCGTATCGTTTCTTGTCACATCAATATGGAATTGATCTTCTGCTTTTATATGGCATTTTTGTTTTGCTGCAGTGCTGAAATGTATTTCGTATTTTCCATCAATGTTTACTATCCCTATATCCTTCCACATAGTGTTCTTTTGAAAACCAGTACCGAGTGCTTTTACTGATGCTTCCTTGATGCACCACATGATTGAATAGTTGATGTAACTCTCTTTAGCCCACATTACTTCTTGTTCCGTGAATAGTTTTTGCAGTATCTTTTTATTTTTCCATCTTTCAATCTCTGTAATATCTATACCAATCCCTTTAATCATTAAGGGCAACTTTCTTACTTGAACTTGCTGGTTTTGAATTAGCAATGTATACCCCAATTAGTACAAATATCATACCAATTACTTCTTTCCAACTCATGACTGATCCATAGAACACTACAGAAATTAAAGTCGTCACGATTGGTGTAAGATTTAGATACATACTCGCTTTACTTGCACCGATTTGCTCTACACCTTTGTTAAAAATAATATATCCAACAAGCGTACCGCATATAACCATATAAAACATTTCTAACCAGCTTTGTGCAGACATACTTGGTACTTTGTCCCAGCCACCTTCATATAAGGAAGAGATTGCTAGAAAAACAGAACCCATAACAGTCATAATCGTAGTTGCAAATAAAGGCGAAACATCTTTCATAACAGCTTTACCTACTAAACCATAAATAACGCCACATGCTAAAGCAGCTAAAAATAGTAAATCTCCCACATTAAATGCTAAAGAGAGTAACATATCAAGTGACCCTTTTGTAATAACAATAATCACACCGATTAAAGATAGCGATAAACTGATTCCGACCTTACTGTTCCATTTTTCATTTAAAAAGAGAATAGAACCTAGTGTAACGAAGATTGGCATTGTTGCAATGATTAATGAACCATTGATTGCAGACGTATAGTGTACACCTAAAAAGAAAAGAGCATTATACCCGAAAATACCAGTTAACGCGACTAATAATAATCCTTTCCATCTTTTCTTAATAGATCCCATATCCCACTCTGCTTTAATTGTTAAATACACCATAAGGATGACACCCGCGATACCGAAACGAAGTGTAGCCGCCACTAGAGGTGGGATTTCTGTTACGACATGTTCAGCTGTTGAGAATGAACCGCCCCAAAACAAAGGAACTAATAGAAGTAAGAAATAAATTTTGTTTGAATGGTTTTGGTTTTGCATCATTGTACCTCCTATTTGTTAAAAGTGCATACAACATGTTCATATGTTCAAACTTATAAACATGTTAATTAAAAAAATTAATATCCTGCTTCAATCGCAGATACTAATTCTTTCATATAAATTACAAAATTGCTGGTTGTCAAAGAGTAATATACTTCTTTTCCATGTTTCTTTGGTCTAACCAATTCTGCCTGTTTTAGTATTTTTAGATGATGAGATACTGCAGGTCTAGAAATTGACATTTGCTCTGTTATTTGAGTTACATTTAATCCATCTGTTTTAAGTAAAATCATAATAATTTGCTGCCGATTTACATCACCCAATGCTTGGAAAATGGGAGTCGCCAAATTAAATTGTTCGAGAATGTTTTCTCTGTTTTTGCATTCGTAATTCTCCATGATTCGCATCCTTTTTAATTAATATATTTGTAATGATACCATCAGTTAGAGGTAAATGAGCTAATATTACTGATGGTATCATAACTATCTGTATGTATAAGTATATCATCTTTTACAACGATAGTTAGCAAATATAGGAATTAAAATTCAAAGATTTCTTTAGCCTCTATTAATAAATCAACTACTTTTTGACATTCTTCAATCGAGTGGCTACTTGTAACACCAATACGTAATCGGCCCTTATTTACAGGAACACCTGGAGAAATGAAAGCTGCTGTAAACAATCCTTTTTCCATCAACCATGAAGTGACGCTTGCTGTCTTTTTATCATCTCCAACTAGAACAGGGACAATTTGGCTTACAGTATCTAATAAATTGAAACCATTCTCCTGTAATTTATCAATTAAGTATCGTGAATTTCTCCAAAGGTCTTCTCTTAATTGTAAACCGTGTTCTTCCATATATGTTAAAGAAGCAAGGGAAGCCGCTGCAACTGCTGGCGTAGATCCTCTTGAACTCGTATATGATGGTGCATAATATCTTATACCTTTTTCAATTTCTTTATTTGTTACAATAAATCCGCCAACACTACCTACAGCTTTACTCATTGTTCCAACAACAATGTCTACCTGGTCTAAAACACCAAAATGCTCCGCAACTCCTAGTCCGTTCGGTCCAACAACACCAAATGAATGTGCTTCGTCAACCATTACAATCGCGTTATATTCTTTTGCAAGTGCACATATTTTATCTAATGGCGCATAATCTCCATCCGCACTAAATAGGCCATCTACAACGATGATTCTTTTTCCTTTGTCCATGCTTTGTTTTAAAATAGATTCTAGCTTCTTTACATTATTATGTGGGAAGGATCGGATTTGCGCACCTGATAACTGGCTTCCCATGAAAATAGAAATATGATTTAATCTGTCATTTATAATGACATCGTCTGGCCCAGCTAATACAGTTAAAACCCCAATATTTGCAGTCATACCAGATGGGAATATAATTCCAGCTGGCTTATTGTATAGTTTAGCAAGTTTATTTTCTAGTTCATTATGAATCGTTGTATGACCACAAAAGATTTGTGCACCATATGTATTTGTACCAAAATTCTGAATCGCTTCGATGGATTTTTGTTTTAAATAATCATTCTGAGATAATCCTAGATAATCACAAGATCCGAACATCAACATCTTACCGTTTTCCTTTGTTGTAATGTAGTTGTCAGTTGTTGATTCAACTGTTGGGAAGAATGGATAAACGCCTTCTTTCTTCCAGTCTTCAAATTTTTCTACATCAAATCGAGTACGTGTATCAACTGTAGTCGTCATCTTATTAACTCCTTCTACGAATCATAATTTTCTTCCACATTAAGTTTGATTATAAAATCTGTTTATTAATTTAAACAAATTAAAACAAGTTTAAACTATTAAACTTGTAAACATGTATAAACTGCCTTTACCAGATCGTTAACAGTAGGCTTTGATTCTTTTGGATTTAAGTGCTCTTCTACTTCCAACTCTTGATCAAATTCGTCTTGTAATACGATCATAATTTCTGCGAACAATAATGAATCCACATCTAGATCTTGTAAAGTTGCATCTAAAGCTACTTCATCTACTGAAGCTTCTTCTTTAATTACAGTGATGATCACATCCTGCACTTGTTCATAAGTAAATTTCGTTCCAGTTACGTTAGTCATAACGCACAACCTTTCCATATTTTGTATTTATTTGTTTTACAATTAGAAGTTTATTCCAAAAAATGAGAAATGTAAATATTTTTTTCTAAAAAAAATTCTCTTTTTTTAGAAAACTTAGCTTTTTCTACTTCTAAATACAGACTAAAGTGTTGTTGCATTCGAATTGAATATACTCTTGTTTTTGTAGTAATTTCTCATGTATTTGCTTTAATTCTGACGCATACGAATTGTCTATTAGCATAAAAAGCTCTGTTAAATGAATCATAATCTCAATATCCAATAAGATTTTTTTTAGCTCTTTCTCAACCTGTTTTCTCTCTCCACAACCTTCCAGTCTAATAAACTCGTATGTGCAAAATTGCAATTTTTCGTTTAAGTTTTGAATAAAACAGCTGGTTTTTGCATCCATCATCCTCACCCCGCCTTCTGATACACATGAGAACTAATAAGATTATATTCAAATATAAAGAATTACGTTTATAATATTAGCACAAAAAACAAAACACGTTACATATAATAACAATTTTATCCACAAATTAACAGTTGTTTTTTTCTTCTCTGTGTAATATTTTGCTCTATTCTACTCGTTATCTCAGTCATAGCATGGGTTTTCTTACAGTTGTAACAGGATATGTCTCCTATATTTATTGGAGTAACATCACTAGTGTTGCGTAAATGAAGATTGAAAATTCGAATTATTTATTTCTGTAATTCAAAACAAAAAAAAGGAAACATCTCAATAAAGGTGGATCTATCTATTTGGTTTTTATTTACAATTAGACTAGAGAAACATCAACATTTTTCTTGTTACGGTACAGTTTTTCCTTCGATTTTCCGTATCCAAATATGTGATGGCTTCCAAAGCGACGCCTTTAAGTACCGGCTAATTTGCAGGATTTTACGTTTACTCTTCGTGTTAAGTTGTGCGAGAACATGAAGACAGTAAACAATAAGCGCAATAAATACTTGATTATGAATCGCCCACTCACTGTGACCATAGAACTTTTTAATGTGTAAGTGTTGTTTGATCCATTTAAAAAATAACTCGATCGCCCATCGTGATTTGTACATATCCGAAACTTCTTCGGGTTCTAAATCAAAACGGTTCGTCAATAAATGAAGCATATTTCCTTTTGAATCTACGACTTTCAGTAAGTGGAAGTAGTTTTCCATCCGTTTTTGTGGTGTACCGATGAGCACCATTTGATCTGATAAAACGGAGGACTCCTTTTGTACTTTAAAGTCACAAATCTTTCGTATTACTGCGTTTTTTCGTAGTCTTGAAAGGAAAAAATAGCCATCATCTGTCATTCGATCAAACCGTTCGTAATCTAAATAACTACGATCAAACACGTACATGCAGGATTTGTCATCTACCATTATTTCAAGCTGACCACGATTATGTTCCTTTGCATTTGTGATCACAGCTTTTTCTGGATATGACTCACCTTTTTCCATGAACACAAGACGTAAGTGGAGCTTCACACCAGCTTTTGTTTTTCGAAACTCCGCCCATTTATGATGTGTTAAATTGAGCGGTAATGTACTCGAATCAATAATTTTTACAGGCATGTTCATTTTTGAGTAACTTGTTTTTTGATGAATTTGAGCGACTAAATCCAAAAATAGATGTTGGAATATATCGGGATTCATTCCGTTTAATCGACGTGATAACTGTGCAACACTAATTGATTCTAGTTGTGTTCCATCTTGAAGTTGGTCATCAAATAAACAATCACGTAACGCATGTAAACTTTCGGTCTCATGCAGTTGCGCAAAAAGTAATAATTTCAGAAACGAATCTGTCGTTAATTTTTTCGTATAATGGTCTAATTTCATTGTTTTCACGTTTTCTCCAAATAATGAAAGATTTATTGGTGAAAACCATTGCCCAAATGAAGTTTTTCGTGTAATCTTGTCCATGTGTCTGGTCCTTTATATTGGATTTGGATAGGTTACCACCTAACTTCATCCATTATAAAGGACTTTTTTTGTGCGTAAAACAAAATCACTGAAGATTTTGGGTATTTTTAAAATTCGAAGTGTTTTAATGCAACACTAGTGAAATTTCTTATAAATATAAAAGTTTTCTTCTCCTAGGAAATATGTGATGCTTTTCTTTCATAAAAAAAAGAACCGATTAACGACAGTAACCAGTTCAGTATGACGCTCTTTATCCATGATTAGTGTACCCAACAAGCTCCAATGATGATTAATAAAATAAACAGTACAACTAACAACGCAAATCCATAACCTGTACCGTATCCGCCACCGTAGCCCCCATAGCCATAGCCACAATAACTACTTGGATATCCATACCCCTACATGTTTTCTCCTCCTTTTCCATATTTATATTGCACTATTACATTATGTAGGACAACTATTCTTTCGTATGTGTATTTGCCTAAAAATCAAAAAATCCATATGTATAATCTCTTTTGGAAGCAAGTTTCTTGCATAACTTCTTTTTACTGAAGCATATAGTTGTAATGATGACAAAGGAGGAATATCCATGACGCAATCTGAATTTGAAAAATATGGACAAGAAGCAATTTGCTATGAACAATTGGCACGGTACTATCAATATATAAATCCTAAAAAATATATCGAGCTATCCATGAAGTATCATCATGCGATAAAGCAACTTGTACAGGCATACGAAAGGCGTGAATCACAAGAGGCAACGTTACCATCTTATATGAGGATATTTCATGCCTCACCTCATACAGCCTCTGTCGATATTTTAATAAACGGACAAAAAGTAATTCAAAATATCACTTTTCAACAATTCAGCCCTTATTTATCCTTGATGCAAGGACAATATAGGCTTGATATTGTTCCTCTAGAGAATGAAACTCCAATTTTTTCAGCGCTTATCCCGATGCTAGGAAATCATTCCTACACACTTGCAATGCTTGATAAAGATTCGCATATTCAACTACAACCAATGCTAGATAATATACATTTGCCATCTGGTCAAGCTAAAATACGATTCGCACACTTCTCACCTGACACTTCAGTTGTAAATGTATCCTTAAAGAACGGCGATCGTCTATTTGAAAACGTACTCTTTAAACAAGTAACAGATTATTTACAAGTAAGTCCTGGTACAGCTGATATCGAAATTTCACTTGCTGATACAAAGAAAAACCTTGTAACGATTCCAAAACTAAAAATCGAACCAAATACTGTTTATACATTTTCCCTTGTAGGTTACTCTACAAAATCGCCAAATATTACTACCGTTACTCTTACAAATTAAAAAAATCTACGCCATATTATGGTGTAGATTTTTCATCTTATTTTTGAAATGTAATATGAAATTCTGTCCATTCAGAGTTTGATTGACATGTAATCGTCCCATTATGCTTTTCAACAATTTGTTTACATACAAATAAACCAATACCAGTTCCTAATTTTTTTGTTGTAACAAATGGTTCAAAAATCGTTTCAATATTCTCTGCTGGAATCATTGGACCATTATTTTTTATTACAATATGAATCATTTCTTCATCTTCACATGTATCGATAATAATTTTACGATCTTCATGAATTGCTTCTAAAGCATCAATCGAGTTCATTAAAATATTTAAAAAAACTTGCCTTACTTCACTTCGATATCCTACAAATGGAATCGGATAAGGTAAGTTTTTTTCAATTGAAACATTTGCATTCACTAAACTTGGATATAAGAAATGAATAATATCTTGAAACAAATCGTTTAGCCAAAATCGTTCCGATTCATTCCACATTTCCTTTTTAGAAACAAGTAAAAATTGCGAAATACGAAAGTTTAACTGATCTAGCTCATGAGAAATAATATCTAAATACGATAAATTAGGATGATCTGATTTCAACAGTTTCACAAAACCCATTATGGAAGTTAACGGATTTCGGAATTCGTGAACAAAGCTAGCAGACATTTGCCCTAAAATAGTTAATCTTTCTTTATGTGTTTCATTTATATATTGCTGTTTTTCCTCTAAATTTCTTGATATGATTTCCGAGTATTTTAAAACAGTATAATAAATTAATCTGTCAAAACAAGTATGTATTTTTGTCATAATTGGTTTTAGCTCGCAAGCTTTCACATCTAACTCACACATCGCTTCAAATAGTTCATTTCTTCCGACATTTGCGTTATAGACAAAATCGCCAATATTTGCGTCCGCCCCTGCACGTTCAATCGCAATTTTCTCACATAACGGCTGTAAATAAGCAATATCCTTATCTTCCATAATAAGTTTAATAATGAATTCTAATAAGCGTTCTCCATTTCGCTCTACCTCTTGCTTAAACGGATCTTTGTCGGAAATTATCGTTTTGTTTTTCCAGTTCTCTACGAATTGATGCCTATTGTCTTTCAAATACGAACAAAATACTTCTTTAATATCCTCCTTATCGATTGGAAAAACCCCCATTTCCTCCATTTCCATGCGACGATACCCTGTATATTTTGAATAGTATCACAAAAAACAAATTTCGTTAAGAGATTATTGTCACATTTTGTTAATTTCTGTTGATAAAATTCATTTTATTTTTATCGTCCGTTATACCACTTTGATAAGTGCTAGATAATTTCCTTCTATTTGTGTCAATTTTCACATATATATCATGATTTTTTTTGCATCCTTTCCGATTCTTGCGTACAATAAACATGGAAAGGTGTGAAAAATATGGTAAATAAAAATGTGGAAGATTATCTCCAAGAAGGCATTTATGGCCAAAAGCAAAACAAACCAGAAGAACGTAATATGTATTTAGGTACATTGCGCGAACGTGTAGAGATCGCTTTAACCATCGGTCAAGTAATGCGAAGCACCATTTATTCAGAAGTAACAAAAAGTATGAATTCTTCTCAGAATCTGCATCTATTTGTAAATGGAAGCATTACTTACCCACATTTATCAAAATACATTAAATTAGCAAACGAAAAAAACGTTCCCTTCACTATTGTTCAAAATAAGGGAACACATACGCCAATTGGCTTAGTTGTAGCGCATCATACTGCTGTAGATAAAAGTCAAATTTACGTTGAAGATGACATTTTCAAACAAGAAATGCCCTCATAACGAAGAAAAAGGTACACTTTAAAGAGTGTACCTTTTATGATCTACTCATCCATTCCATTTACGAACTAATTTGTTCTTGCAGCGATATAGAAGAGTCCGTTTCAGACATAACAATTGGCGCGGGTTGTTTCGTTACTTCTATTTGCTTAATATAATGGCCATCTAATTCTTTAATACAGAACCTATATCCTTCGATTCTCACGATATCTCCTTCTTCAATTCCAAGGTTTTTCGTTAAAATCCAAGCGCCAATCGTATCAATTCCATCGTCATGAATTGTTAAACCAAGTAGCGCATTCACTTCACTAACAAGTACTTTTCCTTCTAAAATTGTTTTTGTTTCGCTGACACATTGAATTTCCGGTTGTTCATCTATATCAAATTCATCTTGAATTTCCCCAACAATTTCTTCCAATATATCTTCAACTGTTACAAGCCCTGATGTTCCTCCATATTCATCAATTAACACCGCAATATGCGTACGCTCCCGTTGCATTTTTAAAAACAAATCACGAATTGGAATAGATTCGATAACAAGAATAATCGATCTCATATATGTTCCTACTGTTTCAGCATGATCAGCACCACGTTTCACATAATCTGTGAAAATATCTTTAAAATTAACAAATCCAATAACATGATCCTTATCTCCGTCAACTACAGGATATCTTGTATATTTTTCTTTTGACATTTTTTGCAATGCTTCTTTTGTCAGCATATCCTTATCTAAAATATACATTTCCGTACGCGGGACCATAATTTCTTTTGCAATCCGGTCATCAAATTCAAAAATTTTATTCACATATTTAAATTCTGATTGATTAATCTCTCCATTTTTGTAACTTTCTGAAACTAATAATTTCAGTTCTTCTTCTGAATGTACATCTTCACGCTCTTTCACCTTCGATAAACCAAACATTCTTGCTATATATTGAGCGGATCCATTTAGTAGCCATATAAATGGGAATGTAAGGCGATAAAAGAAAATGAGCGGCCTTGCTATAAACAAGCTAATTTGCTCTGCCTTTTGAATTGCAAATGTCTTTGGTGCCAATTCCCCAATAACTACATGGAAGAAAGTAATGAACATAAACACTAGAATTACAGCTAAAAATTCCGCAAGTTGAACAGGTACTTTCAAACTAGCAAATAGTTGATCAAACGTGTGCTTTAGTGCTGGTTTTCCTAACCATCCTATTCCAAGTGCTGTAACTGTAATCCCTAATTGGCAAGCTGATAAATACTCGTCTAAGTTTGTAATGACTGTTTTTACTGACTTTGCGCGCCTATTGCCCTCAGCAATTAAGTAATCGATGCGCGATCCTCTCACTTTCACAATTGCAAATTCTGTTGCAACGAAAAATGCAGTTAAGACAATTAAAACAATCAACATACTTATCCTAAATATGTCCAAATATGTTTCCTTACTTACGCTGTAAGCAAGGAAGCCACCTCCTACTTCAAATTATTCAAGCGAAATATCCAATTTGAATCTGGCAAAATTCTACATTAGCAATCACCTTTTTATATATTATATGCATAAATAAAAAAGATATTTATATTTATGATAATCTAAAAATCTTGTTCCCGTCAATTTACAACACGGAGAAGTTGAAAATTGTACAGCTCTATGTTTTATAGATACATATTAAATTTCGTGAAAAAACACTTTCTTTGGCGATTCAACACTTCTTTTGTCACTCTAGAAGGGAACAAACTTTTCATCTAGAAATCATGTAACAAGATATATATAGGAGGGATTATCTTGGAATATAAAACACCCTTTATTGCGAAAAAGTTAGGTGTTAACCCAAAAGCAGTGGTTCGGATTGCTCAACAATTAAATCTCACGATTCAAAAGAATAAATATGGACATTACATTTTTACAAAAAGTGACTTTGATCAAATGTTAGAATATCACCGTTCTCAAATGGAACAAGATTCCACTTCCCAAACGAAATCCTCAAATGAGATTGAACAACTCGTCATACAATTAAATACCATTACAAAACGATTAGATCATATTGAAGAACAAATGCAAGATAAGGCAAATGATGTTGTCACATATCAACTATTACAGCATCGTCGTGAAATGGAAGAAATGTTAACAAAGATTGAAAAATTGGAAACTTCTATTCAGAAAGAAGAACCCGTATATATTACACCGGACAGTCAATCAACATATGAACGAGAAAAGAAACCAAAACGCCGTAAAATGATTTTAAGTATGTTTGGATTTTAATGATTCTTATTTATCCCGCTATTTTGGTGTAGTAACAACCCTAAAATAGCGGGATAAAAAAAGAAGCAACTAAAGCTGCTTCCTTACTTATCTATCCATAATCTTCTTCATCATCAATTTCTTCGCAATACATAGTACCCATGCCCATGACACAGCTAAACGTTTATGTAATGCGCGCCACAAGTTTATTGATTTTCTTTCATACTCTTGAAACTTCTTTATATTTTAAATTACTTCTATGCATTCCATTGCAAGTGAATATACATTTTCATACCCTGCTATGCTTAGCTTTTTCTGTAATCGATCTGTATCCTCTTTAAGAGCGTGCACTAGCACTGTATGTTCTGGTAATAATGTGTTTAACATCTCTTTAACATCTCTTATACTTTGATGAACTTTATACGGAACTCGTTTCACCCTACATTTCCTGCTTACACGTTCTTTCATCACCTTTTCAGCGAAACTCCCTTTAGCAATATGTCCAGTAAAGATAATGGAAGTTTGTTCTTCATACCGAAGTTGTTCATAATATAATTGTGCTCGTTTCGTTTGCATATTCGCATCACTCATTACAACTATTCCATAACTATTTTGCATACAAATGTCATGATCCATAACTATTATGTTTCTTTTCAAACTCTCTATCATCCATTCGAGTTCTTCATTATTTTTTATCCAATCTTTGTATACGAACATCTCTTCAAATCCAGCTAAAATTTCTTTATCTATTATAATTGGAAGTTCTTTATATCTTTTATATAAATACAATACGATGTCTTGTGCCCTACCAAGTGGAGGCAATGGTAGTAATGCTATCCCTTTATTTTGCGTAGCTCTTTCAATTTCTGTACATAATTCATCTACTCGTTCAGTTTGCGTAATATCATCAGTGTGATACGCGGCATCTACAATTGCTATTTTTATATCGCCACGCAATTTCTCAGGTAAATTAGCTCGTAGTATATGAGACTCTGCTGAATAATCACCAGAATAAAATACGTATGTATTATGCATATCCACTAAAAACCAAACAGCACCTAATACATGCCCACTATACCCCCATTGAAACCGCAATGTAGGAGTAACCTGTATCCATTCATTTGGATTACTAATCTCATCAATACATACATAATGTAAATCTTTAATATTTTGATTGTTATAAGGTAAATTCCACCCTTGCGCCAAACTGTAGTTTCTCCATTTTTCAAAATAAGCTGGAAGTTGCTCCTTCGTATAATGAGTCGTCCAAATTTTTTTCTTATATCCATACTTCGCTAATAAAGGTAAACCCATCGTATGGTCTTCATGAATATGTGATAAAAATACCGCATCTAAAAATGGAACAACTTCTCTCTCTATTTTTGGATAACTATCCTCATATGATCGATTAATACCACAATCAAACAATATTTTCGTCTCTTTATTTTTTATAAAATAGCAGGAACGACCATATTCTCCTGCTCCTCCCCATACTTCTATCCTCATCATGCTACCCCTTTTCGTTTTTGCTCCATATGTTGCAGAAGTAATAAGCACATTGTTGTAAGTCCAACCGAAACAACGGCCATCGCCATTCCTATAGATACTTCCCCTTGTTCAAATTGAGCGAAAATAAACGTTGCTGACGTTTCTACTGATGGAGGTAGTACGAGGAGCGATGCTACTAACTCTCTTATCGAAATCGTAAATGTCATCGCCCATCCAGCAAGAATGCCGGGGATAATAAGAGGCAATATGATTTTCCTAAAAATATAAATATAATTTCCAGAAAAAATAGTTCCCGCCTGTACAAGAGAGTCATCAATTTGTCCGAGAGATACTTTTACATACTGCACCGTATAAGGCAGAAAAAGAACAACATAAGTTACGATAACCATGACTGGTGTATTATAAATTGATATAGGCATATATGGTGAATTCCAAAATAAAATAAGACCTACAATCATCACGATTCCTGGTACCATATTCGGTAACATACCGCACATATCAAGCCATTTTTCAGAGGACTTTTTCCCTTTTCGAATCATAATTGCTAAAAAAACTCCAATAACTACAGCAACAATTGCTGTTACGAGTGAAAAAAGAAAACTGTTCCATAAGGCTTCTAATCCTGGAGAGCCCATTGTAAACAATGATTCATAATGGCTCGTTGTAAAGTTATTTAAATGTAAGCCGCCACCTCTTAATTTTGACAATGAAGCTATAAGTATAGAAAAGTATGGAATACCTATTGAAACTATTAGTAAACCAATTACATAGACCCATGCAACAAAACGTGTAAATATAGACAAAGTATACCTTTTAGATTTCACACCTTTTCCACTAACCATTGCATATGAGTATTTTCGGTTCAATACATTTTGCATATACCAAATGAGCATACATGCACTAAGTAATAAAGAAGATAATGCTGTTGCACTACTAAAATCAATTGGCCAACTCGAAATAAATTTGTGAATCTCTGATGTTAACACGTGGAATCCTATTCTACGTCCGAATGTAGCTGGTGTTCCAAATTCAGAAATCGTCTTTACGAAAATGAGTAAAGCACCCATTACATAACTTGATACTAATAACGGCAATATCACTTTTCTTAAACGGTAGAAAAATTTCCCACCATGAACTGCTGCCGCTTCTTCTTTACTACTCCCAATCTGAAGTAACGTGTTTTTCAACATGAAATAAAGGAATGGAAATAAATGCAGACTCATAATTAAAACCATACTGCCTAAACTAAAAAACGATGATGAAATCGGCTTTAGCATCGGAAAGAACTGTTCGAAATAGCCGTTAGGTTGCATAAATAAAATCCAACCCATCGATCCAATATACGGTGGGGTCATAAATGGGATCATAAAAACAATATCTAACTTACTATATTTTCCGACATCTGTTTTGCTCATAATGAACGCCAATGGAAATGCAAATATTGTAGCTCCTATTACTACGAGTACACCTAAAAGCATCGAATTTAAAAAAATTCCAGCTAACCCACCACTCTGCATGACTTCAAAAGGCTTTAAGAAATTCCAGCTGCTATTTTCATATATACTAGAAAATAAAATGAGAAAAAGCGGAATGACGATTAACATCGCCACAAGTAACAACGCTATCACCATTCCAAATTGTCTTACTGATACGAATCGATTTACCATGTAATCACCATCTTATTGAAATACTTTCTTGAATTGTTTTCCTATTTCATCTTGTTCTTTTTCAACTGTTTTCCAATCAATATTTAATGCTGGAATCTCTTCTACATTTGGTCTATTTTCCGCTTTTATATCTGTTCTACCTGGCAGTAAATATGCTTTAGAAACTTGTTTTTGCACATCGTCTGATAATAAATAATCAATAAACTCTTTTGCACCTTCTACATTTTTACTATCCTTCATAATACCTGCTGCACGTGGACTAATGACTGTTCCGCTTTTTGGATATACGATCTCAACAGGTTCACCCTTTGCTTTTGCACTGTATGTCATATAATCAACACCCGCAATTACCATATCTTTCGCACCTGTTACTACTGGATCTAACGCTTCTTGGTTTGCCCCTGCTACTGTAACTTCATTTTTCTTAAGCTGTTCAAATAAATTCCATCCATCTTTTCCATTCTTCTTGACGTATCCTGTTACAAAGTCTAAAGCGGAACCTGAAAGTGCTGGATCTGGAAAATTCACTTTCCCTTTCCATTCTCCTTTTGTTATATCGCTCCAATCTTCAGGCGCTGTCTTCACATTTTTTGTGTTGTACACAAGTCCTAATGCTGAAGCACTATACCCGAAATAATGTCCTTTATCATCCGACCATTCTGGACGAAGCTTATTAGCTTGTTTCGCTTCTTTATAAGCTAACGTTTGACCCTCTTTCTTTAATCCTTCCATGGCTGGTAAAGAAGCGAGTACGACAACATCAACGACTGGATTTTTCTTTTCAGCTTCCATTCTCGCTAATATCTTCCCTGTTGTTCCTTGAAACATTTCCACTTTTATACCCGTTTTCTTTTCAAAGTCCTTTTGAATTTTTTTTGCTAATCCTTTTGGCCCTGCACTATATACAACAATTTTCTTTTCATTCGCATTTTTATTTTTTGCATCTGCATTACCTGTCTTCGAACTACATCCTGTTACTACAGCAGAAAATAATAACGTACATACAAATAAAGACTTAAGCGAACTGAATTTCTTCATACGATTCTCCCCCTATATGATGAATACATTTTTTTGGTACATATAATGATACTGGTTTACCGACGCTTAACTTACTATTGTGATAAGCTGTCCATACACCGAGTGTCCCCATATTTACTTTTACTTCATAACGTTCTCCTATATATGTAACGCGCTGAATTTCACCACTATACATTTCGCACACATCATTTTTTGTCCAGCTCACATGCTCTGGACGAATCATTTTTTTACCCTCTACAAGCCAATTTGCCTTACCAACAAATTTTGCAACAAATTCATGCGACGGTTTCACATAAATATCTTCTGGTGCTCCTTTTTGCAATACCTCTCCTTGCTTCATAACAATAATTTGGTCTGACATTGACATAGCTTCTGTTTGATCGTGAGTTACATACAATGCTGTTAAACCGATGGAATGAACGATATCCATAAGCTCTGTTCTCATTTCTTCTCGTAAAATTGCATCAAGTGCACTTAGCGGTTCATCAAACAAAATAAAATGAGGTTTTGTTACAATTGCTCTAGCGAATGCGACACGTTGTTGCTGTCCCCCAGAGAGTTCGTGTGGATATCTTTTCTCCATCCCTTGCAGGCGAACTCTCTTTATCGCATCTTCCACCTTTTCGCGTAAATGATTTGTTTGCTTTGTAGCCCTTAAACCAAATGCAACATTTTCAAATACAGTCATATGCGGCCATAAAGCAAAATCTTGAAATACCATACCGATATTCCGTTCATGAGGAGATGTTTTTATCTTTTTTGTAGAAGAATACATGCACTTATCTCCAAAATATATTTCTCCTTTATCTGGTTCTTCAAGTCCTGCTATCATTCTAAGCAAAGTCGTTTTTCCACATCCCGAAGGTCCTAAAAGTGTGGTAAATTCCCCTTGTTTCATTACAATTTGCAACGGCTTTAACGCTTTCGTTTTTCCAAATGTCTTTTCTAATCCATGAATTTTAATATCCATCGGTTCACCTCTTTCCTCTCATTCTTAACTTGCTTTCATTCTATATGGAAGATTTATACTGAATGTTAATGTACTGTAAAGATTAAATTAAAAAACTTCTAATAAACTATTTATTTCTATAGATTTTTTCTATAGTTAAAATAAAAAAGGCAGGCGACTCATAATGAATCTCTTAAAATTAGAAATTGTAGTACTGATTAAGAAATACAACAAACTTACGATTGTTGCAGAAAAACTTGGCGTTAAACAACCTACTATTACATTTCATATAAAAAGCTTAGAAGAGGAACTTGGTGTGCCTTTATTTGAATTACGTTCCGGAAGGTATTTCTTAACAGAGGCTGGCGAGGCATTGCATCATTATGCTTGTAAAATAGATGCACTTATGAAAGAAGCTAGACGGGTCACACAAGAATTTAAAGATTTTAATAAAGGAGCTATAACAATTGGTGCAAGTTATGTACCCGCGACTTATCTTTTACCAAAAGTTGTTCACCAATTTCAATGTGAATTTCCTAATATAAAAATAATACTAATGGTGAAAACAGCTCCTGAAATTCGAATGATGCTACAAAATCATGAAATTGATCTCGGGGTAATTTCTGCGGCACCATTTGATGAACCACTTTTAAAACAAACGAAAATAATACCCGATACACTTGTTCTTGCTTTTTCCAAAGAACATCATTTTTCAAAAGAAGAAAATGTATCATTACAAGATATTGAAAAGGAGCGTATATTATTGCATCGTACTCCATCTACAACGAGAGATTTACTCACACAATGGACGTTAGCACATAACATTACTTTCCAATCTGAAATTGAATTAGATTCATTAGAAACAATGAAACAAATTTTAAAATACGGTAATGGAGTTGCCTTTATTTCTCAACTTGCTATCGAACAAGAAGTACAACGAAATGAGCTGTACTATATACCAATCCCAGGATTCGAGTTTCAGCGTAATATTTACACCATTCATCATGAGGATAGGTGGAATTCTAAAATAATTTCTTTTTTACTACAGCGCATAACTTCTTTTGCAACAAAAAATTAAAAGGCTGTTATTATACATGACAGCCTTTTACACTATAACCTTATTTATTTTTCTTTGCCTCAATTTTTTCTTGTGCTTCTTCAGCTTTATCTAATGCTTCAGATACTTTCTTCTCTTTTCTTTCACTTCATCTTTTATGGCATCCTTCCTAATAAACTAGCTTCTTTCGTAATGTAGCTCTGATTTGGTTTATTTTTTGTAGTAATTCAGTTTAACCAAATTAACCTCCGAAATTATGAGTAAGGAGCTAGTTTCGGTCATGATAACTGTATCAATATATACATTGAAAGGATGCCCATTGTTTAGGCATCCTTTCGTTTTACTATGATAATATCGTCTCCATATCTTCAGCAGCAGTCATAATCGTTTTCAACCCAAAATTCTCTTGTAGCACTTGCAAAACACCAGGTGAAATAAATTCAGGTACTTTTGGTCCAATCCGAATATCTTGTATGCCAAGGCTAAATAGACCGAGCAAAATGGCAACAGCCTTCTGTTCAAACCATGATAATATAATACTCACTGGTAATTCGTTGACTTCACATTGGAAAGTCTCTGCTAATGCAGCTGCAATTTTTATCGTTGAAATGGAGTTATTACATTGTCCTAAATCAATATAACGTGGAATTTTCGTTCTTGGCACAACTCCATAATCTATGTCGTTAAAGCGGAATTTCCCGCAAGAAGTTGTTAAAATAACAGTTTCTTTTGGCAATGACATAGCCAACTCTCGATAATACTCACCACCCTTGCCAGGAGCATCGCATCCAGCAATTACGAAAAAACGTTTTATTTTTCCCATCTTTACTGCTTCAATAATTTCTGGTGCTAATGATAAAACGGTATGATGGTGAAAACCAGTTAATAATTGTTCATCAGATTCCATATGTACTGCTGGAAGTTCTAACGCTTTTTGGATTAGCGGTTCAAAATTATCGTTTTCAATTTTTCTTACCCCTGCTAGCCCAGCTATATCATAAGAAAAGAAGCGATCTGCGTACGTACCCTTAATCGGCATAACGCAATTTGTTGTTGCTAAAATTGCTCCTGTAAATTTTTCAAATAGACGTCGCTGATCAAACCATGACTTGCCGATATTTCCTTTTAAATGTTTATATTTTTTAAGCTGAGGATATCCATGAGCAGGAAGCATTTCCGAATGTGTATACACGTTAATTCCTCTTCCTTCTGTTTGCTTAAGCAGTTCTTCTAAAGCAAATAGATTATGTCCTGTCACAACAATTGCCTTTCCTTCCACACGATTTTGTGTAATTTGAACAGGTTTCGGAATCCCGAAATGGTTAATATGTGCCTCATCTAATAGTTCCATTACTCGTAAAGCTGCTTTTCCTACCTTCATTGCCATTTCCAAATGTTCTTGTTCATTAAAGTTTGAATTTGTTAAAGTCATATATAACGCTTCATGTGTCACTGCATCTACAAATGGATCTGTATAACCGAGTTGAGCTGCATGAGTACGATATGCTGCAATACCTTTTAATCCAAAGACAATCGTATCTTGCAAACTTGCAATTGTTTCGTTCTTCCCACAAACACCTATAATTTTACATCCACCTGTTGGCGTTTGCTCACACTGGTAACAAAACATAAAATCCCATCCTTTCTTAATCAACTCTTACAAATAAAGCGTAATGTAAATGAAATAAGAAGGATGTGATATGAGTCACAACATTATATAAAAATTTGTGACAATTTAATTTGTTAACATAATATTTTTACTGTATCCTTTGATGAGCGTTTGTGCATGAGCATTCCCTTGAATGATATCGCGAAACTCCTTCAAGGAATATAAGTGTGTAATACCTTTTCGAGCATGAATGCGGACTGGAACTCCTTGTAACATATCATGAAAATCGAATGGTGTATCTATTGGTTCAATTGGGAAACCAAGTGTAAGCAAATACATATACATTCGTTTTGTTACAACTGCAATATACCATTCCGCCTTCATTTCTAAAGCATGTATAAACAAAATCGCTGCTAATCTTTTGAAATGCCCTCGACCTCGAGATGTTTTTGCGATACTTAACTTTCCAATTTCATATACATTGTTTAAGTTTTTTATCAATTTATTTTTAGAAAACGGATAAAAAAACTCAGAATTAGATTGTTCTGATACGGTATATGGAATACATTCAACGGTACCAATATAATGCTGATCTTCTATTAATAAAAATCGTGATGGATTTAAATTTCGTTCCACAAACATTAAATTTCGTTCCTCACAAAAATCTCCCCACAATTGCTCGAACCAAAAATGCTCTTCCTTCGTTTGAACACGCTGGAACATATTTACCCGCCTTTCTTATCGTCACCCTCTTTGATAACGCTTACATTATATAATATAAGACCAAACCTTCGTATGCAACTAAAAATATTTATTACCTATAGTATTCGTTAAACAAAATAGAATTCCTATTCCCCGTTCATTTTTATTAAAAACACAAAAATAACCACCTAAATATATAGTAGATGGTTATTTTTTAGCGTTCTCTAACAGTAAGGATTTTTACGTTTTTATACTTTTTAACCATTCCTCAAAAATTTGTATGAGTCCATGTTTTCCAGCTAACTTCTCTTTTCCTTGCTTCGTTTTATACGGATATAACTGCAGAAATACACCGCAACCTGATTCAATTTTTTTCCCGTGCATATGACTTCCAGGATAGACACAAATTACTTCATAAATCGCCTTTCTTTTAAATATACGTTTTCCCTCTTTTTCATCTACATATTTAATAGACCAATATTTATACATTTGCTCTGTCGCTTTTGTATTACCAACAGGCTGAAAAATGTTATACATTGGACTATATTTTACTTCAATAATAATAGATGAGTGATATTCATACCCTTCTCCCTGCTTTACATAGCAATCTAGTCGAATATCCGGTTTTTTCGTGTCCTCCCCATTATAAAAATGGCTTCCTTTACTTAGCGCAATAAGTGGATGAGTTTCAATTAAATCATTAAATGCCACATGAATTCGAAATTTATCACGATGTAATACAATTGTCGTACCATCTTGTAATCCATCTAAATAAAAATATTTCTGTATTTGTTCTCGCACCGGTACTTTATCATGAAATCCCATCTGTTGCAGTATAGAAATAACAATAAAAAATGCATAATATTCGTAGACTAAAAATGTTGGTTTATACACGAATAATAAGGCTGGAGATTGCTGTCTATAATGAGGTAACAACTCTAAATGATATATAAGTTGCCGGTGTGGTATAGAGACGGAATAAAGTGTAATATTCGATTTTTCAGAAATGTCCTTCCAAAATGGAGAATGCAACAAATGATGAAAGTACTGTGCACTTTCATCAACAATACGATTCAAAATTTTATATTCTTGTATTTTTACTGCACTCTTGCGTAAATCCGCTTCTTTCAACAAATGTATATTTTTATATTTTTTCTTTTCCCTATCCGTCACAGAGCCATTTCGATCAATTGTCTGCATAATGGTTTTAACAGCTTGATATTCCTCCTTTTTTTTCTCCTTTGTGTCCTCTAGTAATTTAACTGTCTTTTGTAAAAAATGCTGAGCTTCTAATAAATAAGAATAAAACTGCCTCGTTTTAAATTTAAGAAAAGCATTTTCCAAGCTATTTTTCTGCTCCATAAACTTGCGATTATAGTGCTTTCCATATGGTTTTTTTTCACTTATGATTACACTTTTCCTTGTCGATTTTCGTTCTCGCGTCTCCCAATTGTACGTATTTACGTACTTCGTATTCATTTCGATTTTTTTATAAATTTGTTTTATTTTTTTCATCTTCTTCGGCAGCATTCGCAGTAACATTAAATAAGAAGAATCTTCAATATCACTTAATGCTGAAAACGTTTTTTTATAATAGCCTCGATCTAAAATTAATTCGTTCAAAATCGACTTCACATAACTTTGAATCACTTCAAATTGATCGTCTCCCAAATTTTTTGGAACAATTTGAAACGCTCCGTAGTATATTTCCTCTCCCACTCTTACTTCAAAGTGGTATAAGCCGCAGCGCCACGGATAAAAAAAATCTGTTTTTCCATGTTCATATATTAATATTTTCGATCTTTTTTCATGTAGTTCATATTGTGATTCTTGTATATTTTTTTGTCCTTCATATACTTTATTCCATATAAATGTAACATGAACTGGTTTCTCATAATGTAAAGATAGTCGTAATGGTTTTAACTCCTGCACTTTATAAATACACTTCGAGAGAGATAATGCCGATGTACAGAGACGATTTAAAACGATAGATTCTCCCTTCGCTTCCGATCCTACAATCAGTTTCAGTACAAAGGGCAACATTTCTATCGTGTCGACAATTTCAGTCTCATTGCGTTCTTCATTTTGCATAACCATACAACTCCAATTCGCGTCGCTTTTGTCTTAAATAGGCTAAGGAATGTTCGAATGTTGAGACACAATTTGCAAGAGGAGACTGTAGTAATGGGATTAGCATCGCTCCCTTTTTTTCCTCTTCGGAAAGAAGAGCACCAACTGTCATCTCGGTTCCGCGCAACTTTGTTAATACACGCTGCTTAATTTGTAAGTCAAATCCTTCTTCCCTGCTAATCATATAAGACTGATTATTGTGCAAAGGAATATTTTGCAAGTATGAGGCAATAGCCGCAGCGCATCGAAAAGAAATACCTTTGGATGCATCGTAAGAGGACAATATATCGTGCAACTTATCTAATAACTCCAATTCCTCCTCTGAAAAAACTTCAACCATTGCTTTATTTCTTACCCAATTTATGCGAAATTCCCCAGCTGTTACTGTCAAAGGAGGAAATTGTATATTCTTTTCCTGTCTCATACTCATTTCACAAAATGGAATTTTTTGCAATGTAATAAGATTGACTCGATCTAATAAGCGATCGGATAATTCTTTCGTTGTTTCATCAAAGTTTATCGTGCCAACAAAAATAATATTTTCTCCAATTTCGATTTTCGCTGGAACTTGATTTTCTCCCCTAGCCCCTTCCTCATATAAAGTAAGAATACGATTCTTTTTTTCTAATTGGAGAATCGATAGAAATGGGGTAAACCAATGCTCAATATGCGACATATTCATTTCATCAAATACAATCATATATAGCTGATTCGGATTTTCTTTTGCTTTTAATAATGTTCGAACAAGCTGTGTCTCACTCTCAATAAATGTTCCGCTTGGATGGAGATAACCGAGTAAATCATGTGGCTCTTGATAAGTCGGAGATATAGGAATCCATATTAATTCCTCATCATATTGCAATCCTAATGCTTCTGCATACGCCTGCACAAAACGAGATTTCCCAATTCCTGGTATACCGCCAAGAATGGTTAACATATTCGTTTTTACACTAATATGAAAATTAAAGATATCCGTTACATCGATATATAACCCTTTATCACATACCGTTTTCTGTACATACTGTAGAAAAGAAGTTTCTCGTTCGTCCCACTCCTGCTCTTCTTTTTGACTTCTAGTATCCATCACTTCAATTGGCTTCCCCTCTTCCGCAACGCGTTTTACGAGTTGCTCATATATGTTTGCACTTACAAAATACAAATGATCATCAACTTCTAATTCTATATATTTCTTCCAGTCATCAATCTCAATATATTTACATTCCTTTTTTTGTTCACAATAGGCAATGGAACTAACAGACGGCTTTAATGATAAATTTCCATATAAACGCCCTTCATGCCATAATAAATCCGGTGTATCAAAATCCTGTGGAAACTTAGGCATCAGAAACGATAAGTAGCCGTTCCCAAGCTTTCGCTCAAAAGATTCTCTTTTTCTATATCCAGTTAGTCTTGGTGAAGGAATAATTTTATATGCATCCACCAATTCTTTCTGTTCTGTACATATTAATTCTACATATATGTTTCCTCTTTCATAATACAGTCGAAATAACACCAACTGTTTTTCTAACTTTCTCTTTTTCAAATCAGCGAACACTTTTTCATTCTTTTTATTACTACATATCCCTTCAAATACGTATGGTTCCTCTCCAAACTGGGATTGCAAAACCAAAGGAATTGGCGACAAACATTGGATCCAAAATGTCTCTTTTTCTTCTATGCCTTCTACAAATTTTCCAAGAAATCTCATATGATACATCCTTTTTATAAAACTTGGATGAAGCGCTTTATGTAATTTCAATACACTCACCCTCTTTTCCCATGCTGTTCTTATTGTATGTATTATTTTATAAAACTAGAAACAAAAAACCTGACGTTATCCGTCAGGTCTTCAGAGAAAAATTGATATTAGTGCGAAGAAAATGTCTGTTTTTCTTGCAAAATCGCATTGTGAGCAATCTTTAATTTCGCTAAGACATATCGTAGTCTATCTTCAGCATTTTCATCCTTTTTATGTTGCAAATTCGCTAATGTTTCTACAGATCCTGCTAAATTTTCAATCACTCCGCGCAATTCGGGATGATGGTTAAAAAACGATTCTTGTACTAAAACTTTTCTCAAATCATTGGTCAACTCTATAATCCTTACCAACTGTTCTTTTTCTTCCATATTCATCCCTCCTGAACATCTTATTCTTATATATGAAATATTCTGTAAAAAACAATAAACTCCTTGTATCTAAAACAAAAAAAGCCCTCCAAGAGGACTTTTTACATTTGTATATTTCCTGTAAATAACATATAAAGCGATACAATAGTTGCAATTACAATGAGAACCACAACATATCTCTCGACGTTTGAAAAATAGCGATTTCCTTTTTCTTTTCGAGCAAACATATAAACAACAAGACCAGTACCATAAACAATGGAAACTAGTAACAAATTCTTTAATCCAGCCGCATAAATTAACCAGATGGAATAAATAAACGCAATGAAAGCTAATACTCCGTTTTTTATTCTCGCTTGTTTTATTTCCTTTGTAACCACTAATTTCAGCTGATACAATGCGGATAATAAATACGGTAATAAAATAGATGTCGAAGCAATAAAATACATCATTTGATACGTTGATTCTGAGAAAAGCACAATGATAAATAACGTTTGTGCAACACCATTCGAAATCCATAATGCAATATGTGGTGTTTGTTTTTTATTTGTTTTTGTAAATACTTTCGGAAAAACACCATCTTTTCCGGCCACATGAGAAATTTCAGAAACAAGTAGAAACCATCCAATTAAAGTCCCCACAAGTGATGCAACTAAACCGATATTAATAGCAACAGCTCCCCAAGAGCCAACTACATGTTCTAATACATGTCCCATTGAAGGCGTGTCTAAAAGAGACAATTCTTGTCTTGGCATAGCCCCCATTGAAAGGACTGAAATTAAAATATAAATTGCCATGACTAAAATAAGGCCAAAAACTGTCGCTTTTCCAACATCACGACTATTCTTTGCTCTCCCAGATAACACAACGGCTCCTTCTACCCCAATAAATACCCAAAGCGTCACGAGCATTGTGTTTTTCACTTGTCCAAGTACAGAAGAGATGGAAACAGTCCCTTCTCCCCAAAAGTCATGCGTAAATGTCTCCCAGCGAAATGCTGTAACCATTACGACGATAAATAATAAAATCGGAACTAGCTTTCCAATTGTAGCAATTACATTCATAATTGACGCTTCACGAATTCCAATTAAAATCAAAAAGTGAAGTGTCCATAATAAAAGAGAGGCACCAATAATCGACGCTACATTATTTCCACCTTTAAAAATTGGAAAGAAATATCCAAGCGTGCTAAACAGTAACATAATCGTTGCTACGTTTCCTAAAATCCCAGCAAGCCAATATCCCCACGCACTATTAAAACCAATGTATTCACCAAATCCTGCGCGTGCGTAACTATAAATTCCGCCCTCAAGCTCTGGTTTTTGTCTTGCTAATGTTTGATATACAAGTGCAAGTGGAATCATTCCTAACGCTGTAATGCACCAACCAATTAGTGTGGCACCACTATTTGCCCCAGCTGCTAAGTCATGCGGAAGGCTAAATACACCACCGCCAACCATTGTTCCAACTACTAATGCAATTAATGAGAAAAATCCTAATTTCTTTTCTATCGGTATCACCCCGTCTGTCATTCTAGGTGTTATGTTTATCCGTCAACTATTAAAGTCACCTTTTTCTCTAATAGAAGTTTCTTTTATATTTTTTCAGGAAAACATTACTTATTCTAAAAGAAAATGAGTAAAAAGGGAATACTTTTTTGAAAAAATGTATAAGTATGCATAAAAAACCGTTCATTTCTCATGAACGGTCGTTTTTTTAAACTAAAATTGTATATTTTTTGTAAAATTTAACGGACAAGCTTTTATTTTTTCACAATCTTTTGCATTTTATCTACTTCACATTCATTTCGTGATTCATGATAATCCATTCTAACTCACTTTTTTCTAATGATCAAATAATAGCGTCTTTATAATCGCTATGTATTCCCTTATATAAGCCTTATTCTTAGAACGTGCAGGAGTCGAAGCAGCTAATGCTTCCATTTTTATTCCTAAACGGTTTGCAATAATTTTTGTACGATATAAATGATATGTATTGCTTACTACAATAACATGTGTAATATAAAATAAATCTTTACTAAACTTTAAATTTTCATACGTACTTGTCGAACGATCTTCCATCAAAATACGATTGGCATTGATACCGTGTTCTACTAAGTAATTTCGCATACTATGCGCTTCTGGAATATCTTCATCTTCACCCTGTCCCCCAGATACGATAGCCTTTGTCTTCGGATTTTCATTTAAATATTTTAAAGCTACATCTAAGCGGTTTTGAAGAGATCGTGATGGCTTATCCCCAAATAATTTTGCACCTAATATTAATATATAAGGAACTTCATTACTCACCTTTTGTCGAGCAACTTCATACATCCAATACGTAATATATAGTATATATAATACCGGTAAAAGAAATAGAAAACAGATAATCCATTTATTCATGACTATATTTATCCTCCCTTTCTTTCTATTATATAGAAAAAGAAAGGGAGGCAGAAGTCTTTTTAATGGCTGCGTTGCCCCGCATTTTGAGGAAGAATCGCTACAATAGATACATCGCCACCGCTTCCCTTGATTACAAACTACGGAATCGTTATCATAGCAAACCTAGAACCAATAGCATATAAGCTATCGGTCCCTAAAATATAATGCAAATGAGAATGATGATTCATGATAAAGAGCATTCACATCAATCAACTCCTAATTGCTTTTTCACCTCTTTATAAACATCCGTATACGCTTTTAATTCTTTAATAAGATCATGGATAAGCGGTTTTGCATCTTCTCCAAGTTCTCCATCTTGTACATGTAAACCGTCTACTACAACTTGTTTTGGTATGGCATTCGCGTACACCCCTCTTGCGACAGTACGCATACTATTTAATGCATTCATTCCGCCTTTTCCTCCACCTGCAACTGCCAATAAAGCAACTGGCTTATGAATAAATTCACTACTGCTTAAAAAATCAAGTGCATTTTTCAAAGCGCCACTCATTGCATTATGATATTCTGGTGTACAAAGTACAACACCGTCTGCTGATTTTACTAAATTTTTTAACTTTATTACTGCTTCTAGTTCACGCTGTGAATCTTCCCCGTTGTATAAAGGCAATTCTTCAATCGCCAAATCATATAATGCCCCTTCAAAGTGCTCTGCAATATATTTTGCAATTACACGTGTTCTACCAAATTTTCTTGGTGTTCCATTTATTACGACTAATTTCATGATTCATTCTCCCCCTTATTTAAAATTCTAATTCTATCTTATCAGAAAATTCTACACAAAATATACCAAAAAATGAAAATGCTTTAGAAAATAGTATAAAAAGAAATCATTATGACTTTTGTTCTTTAAAATGACAATACGCTCTCTCTGCTAACTTTCTCCGCTCCTCTGGTAGTTTGCTATATTTTATAATCATTTCTACCATTTGTTCATAAGGAGAAAAAACGATTCCTGGCCATTCTTTTTCATCTTCTGGATTACTCGATTCAGAAATAATAAACTTTTGATTCGCAACAGCATGAGAAATTCGCGGCGTTTCAAGAATGCCAGTTAAATGGAAATGAATATTTAAAATGATCTTTGCTCGTGCCATTAGTTCGTTTCTAGGAATTCCCCATACATTGCTCTGAAAAACGATATGCAAGTTCGGTGCAAGCTCTTGAAGCTGTTCAAAAATCGCTTGACGCCGCTCATTCATAGCACCAATAAACAGAACATCAATATCTTCTGAAATTACGTGAGGAAATGCCTCTTTTTTCATTTCTAATGTTGGGGCATAATTCATCTTCACATGCTTTATTTCTTTTCCTAATCCTTTCTGTTTCAACCATTCTATATTTTGACAACTATAATCCCACACTTCTCTATCCTTTAATATTGTAAGGTATGCCGCATTTACATAAGGACTCTCATCATATAATTGTTCTAAATTATATACAATTGCGCGATCTGGTATAGAAATGGGGCGATAAGCAAATAAATGAGCACCGAAAAGAACGGCCTGTTTTGCTTGGTCCAATAACGTTTCTGATATAATCACTTCTTTTCCTTGTTGTTCTAATTTCCATTTTAAAGCGCGTGCAACGTCTATAAAACTCCCATATGTGTACGGCCATATATAGAAACAATAATCATATTCTTTATTTAAAAATGATTCAATTGCTTTTGCATTATTTTCATACAACTCCACATTCGGATACTTCCTTACCATCTCATCCGCATATTTTTTTGCAACTTTATATAAACCAGCATAGTATGCTGCCACGCATCTTTTTAATTCTATACTTGGTCTATCCGCCTCCTGTATATCCATTTCTAAAATAAGATTTGCAACAACAAAAGCTTTCAAATGATCGTGATCGTAGTAATAATCCAACAGTGGAATTAACTCCTCATGCGTATTTCCATACACAGATGTACCGAGGTCAATAGCCCATCTTATTAGCTCCATAATCCCTCCACCTCCCCTTTCACATATAAATTTTTTAATAGAACTTTTTATTATTCTCAACCGCCTTTGCGATGTGTACCGGTAATTCTTCGATTTTCGATTCAAGAAACTTTTGTGCTTTTCTACCGATATGTTTCTTACTTTCAATATAATAAGCACAAATCGAAATTTCATAGTCAAATAAATAATCATACACATGATAATCTACAAATAGAAGATCTTCTTTTGGAAACGGGATTTCTTTTCCTTGTAATGCATACATTAAACCTAGATGATTTTTCGATCTCGCTCTATATAATCTTGCCAACTGATATAATGACTCTGCCCTACTTGGCCTATATTCCCAAGCATTTTGAAAATACGTAACCGCCAGAGAAAGAAATTCTTCTTCTTTTTGAATGAAACTCTCCAATTTCTGCTCACTATTTCCTGCCTTACTTCTTAACTGCTCTTGTTTTATTGCTAACTGCTCATAGCAAACTCCAATTCGTAATAATGAATAAAATACTTCTTCTCCCCATCCCCCAGCCTCAACCCTTTTTTTGTACCATTTAATAGCTTCCACAAATTCTCCTAAATGGTAATAGGTTTGAGCTAAATAAAATAAATACCTAATTTTCAATTCTAGTGTCGTTTCTTGATCTTTTATTCCCTCCAATAATAATCGTTTATCTCTTTCAAATTTATCACTCTTACTTCCGCCATCTCCTTGATCATTTACAACAAGGCCATCTAATCTTCCCACTTCTTGTTGATAATCCGCCCCTACTTTTGAACAATCTACATCCCAATATTCATGCGTAACCCCAACAGATTTCCAAGAAAGAGAGGCTTTTAATAATCTAGTAAGCCAATATTTAATATGAATATCGTACTGCATTGTCAAATAATGATCTTTCGTTAAACTACTTTTATCAAAATTTGCTGTCTCTTCTAAAACCATATCCGCATCAAGCACTAATAAATAATCTGATTCCGGATATGTTTTTTGCGCTAACGATACTGCCAGCGTACGATTATAGCCAAAATTTCGAAACGGTTCATGGTGAACTTTCCCAGGTATCTCATTGTCTTTACACCATTGTTCTATTATTTCAGGCGTATGATCGGTAGACCCCGTATCACAAATCGACACAAAATCAATAACTGGTTTTGCGGAATTTAAACAGCGTTCAATGATTTTCGATTCATTTTTAACAATCATACAAAGACAAATTTTTTTCTCTTCTTGTTGCTGTCTATTATTCACCTTACCACCTCCACTTTTTCTAAATAAATCCCTCTATGTATAACTTGCATTATAAACACTCCTACTTTACGTATTCTTTTACTATTTATGAAAACATTATTTTATTTATTCTGATTTTCATCCTACTGACTCCGCCTTAACTTAAATGAGAGCTGAACTGATCGTAACAGCCCAATTGGTGAAGCCCCCACTGATTAAAGTTTTCCTTGATCTTCTTCCCCATTTTTTCGGTTCAGTCTACAAGGAGTAAAACAAAAAGAAACTTGCACATTTGCACAAGTTTCTTCTCCCAAATAATGAATCATTTTTTTACAACAGCATGTCCGCCAAATTGATTGCGAAGCGCTGAAACAACTTTTCCGTGGAATGTATCATCTTCTTGAGAACGGTAACGCATAAACAATGACATCGCAATGACTGGAGCGGCCGCTTGTAATTCAAGGGCTGTTTCGACTGTCCATTTTCCTTCTCCTGAAGAGTTCATTACCCCTTTAATTCCAGCCAATTTAGGATCATCCGCAAACGCTTTTTCTGTTAAATCCATTAACCAACCACGAATAACGGATCCGTTCGCCCATACTTTTGCCACATCTTCATAATTATAATCAAAATCACTTTTCTCTAAAACTTCAAACCCTTCAGCAATTGCTTGCATCATTCCATATTCAATACCATTATGAACCATTTTTAAGAAATGACCACTTCCAACACGTCCTGCATAAGAATAGCCATTTTCTACTGCTAAATCTTTGAATAAAGGCTCTAATTGATCAAAGATTTCCTTTTTTCCACCAACCATTAAGCACGCCCCATAGCGCGCACCTTCTACACCGCCTGATGTTCCAATATCTACATAATGGAGTCCTAATCTTTCTGCTTCTTCAGCACGGCGTAACGTATCTTTATAGAAGGAATTTCCGCCTTCAATAACAATATCTCCTTTATCTAATAATGGATAAAGCTCATGTAATACCGAATCCACAATTTCTCCAGCCGGTACCATTACCCAAATGATACGAGGTGCTTCCAGCTTTTCCACTAGTTCCTTTAATGTATGGCGAGCAGCAATCCCAAGCTGTCCTGCTTTTTCTACAAGCTCTTGATTCACATCATAAACGACTACTTCGTGTCCATCTTCATGTAAATGTTCCGCTAATGGGAAACCCATTTTTCCTAATCCGATTAAACCTAGTTTCATATTCATCTAACTCCCATTCTATATTATAAGATTTAATAACGAAATAAGTCCAAGTGCTACAACTGACAGAATTGTTTCCATCGCTGTCCATGTTAATAGCGTTTCTTTTACCGTCATTCCGAAGTATTCTTTAATCATCCAAAAACCAGAATCATTCACATGTGATAAAATGAGTGATCCTGCTCCTGTTGCGAGTGCTAATAATTCTACATTCACTCCTGGCATGCTCGCTGCAATCGGTGCTACAATTCCAGCTGCTGTCATCATTGAGACTGTTGCAGATCCTGTTGCAACTCTAATAAGTGCAGCAATCCCCCATCCTAATAGTATTGGGGAAATATGCGATTCTTTCGCCATATCTGCAATTGTGGTGCCGATGCCTGAGTCTAATAACACTTTATTGAATGCTCCGCCTGCTCCAATAACTAACAGTATGTTCGCAATCGGCCCTAAACAATCATTTGTAAATTGTAATACTTTCTCTTTTGAAAATCCCTTTGCATAGCCGAGACTAAAGAAGGAATAAATCGTTGCTATTAATAACGCAACAACAGGATCTCCAATAAAATGCAATGTCTTTGCCAATTGACTTGTCTTTTCTAAAGCAACTTCCGCTATCGATGCTCCAAGCATAAGTAATACCGGAAGTAAAATTGTAAATAACGTGTTTCCAAAGCTAGGAAGTTCTTTTTTCGTATGCCTTTCATTCAGCTGCTCTGCTACATCTTTTGGAACGTTTTTATGTATACGAGCACCAATCCATTTACCGTAAATCGGGCCTGAAATAACTGCTGTTGGAATCCCAATGATTAACGCATATAATATCGTTTTTCCTACATCCGCTTTAAAAATACCAACTGCAGCCATCGCAGCTGGATGTGGTGGTACTAACCCATGTACAACAGATAGACCTGCCACAAGCGGAATACCAATTGTTATAAGTGAAACACCTGTTTCTAATGCAATTGTAAATACAAGTGGGATTAATAATACAAATCCAACTTGGAAAAATACTGGAATGCCGACTAAAAATGCAACGACCATCATTGCCCAATGAACGCGCTTTGTTCCAAAACGTTCTATAAGGGTATTCGCAATTCTTTCGGCACCCCCAGACTCGGCCATCATCTTCCCAAGCATTGTTCCTAAAGCTAAAACAATCGCTAAAAAGCCTAACGTATTACCAAGTCCTAATTTAATAGAATCAATAATCCCCATTTCTTTTGACGACGTTGCAATCAAAGGCATCCCCATGGCTAGCCCAACTCCGATTGCAGTTAAAATTAAAGCGACAAACGGATGCCATTTTGCTACTGTAATCAGTAATAGTAATATGACAACAGCCGCTAGTACAATCCCAACTACCATTTCTCCCAATCCCCCTACTGTTTACGTTGGAAAGTAGCTATACAATCAAACTCTTCTTTCAAACGATTGTAAAGTCGTTCATACATATAGAACATCTCTAAATATAAAGCCGTATTTTCTTTATTTGGTATATGATGATGAACAATTTGAATCCAATCTTTTACCTCTTCTAGTGAATCAATCTTTCCTATCGCATATAAAGATAGCGCGGCTGCTCCCAGTGCAGATGCTTCATGACTTTCAGAAACAAGCAATTCTTTTCCCATCATATCCGATAACATTTGTCGCCAAAATGCTGATTTTGCAAAACCACCTGAAACACGAATTTCAGACAGCGGTCCTGTTTGATCTCGAATGGCAAGTGCTACAGAATAGACACTCATGCACACGCCTTCCATAACAGCACGAATAAAATGCTCACGTTTATGTTGCAAATGAATGCCGAAGAACGTACCTCTTGCATTTGCATTCCAATACGGAGAACGTTCTCCTGATAAAAATGGTAAAAATAATAACCCATCTGCTCCAGCTGGCACACTTTCGGCATATTGAATTAATAAATCGTATGGGTCAATGCCTAATTTCTTGGCGACTTCCTGTTCTGGACTACCAAATTCATCACGTAACCACCTTAATAAAATGCCACCATTATTCGTCGGACCGCCAATTACCCACTGTTTGTCTGTCAACGCGTAACAAAACGTTCTCCCTTTCTCATCGGTATTGATGTTTGGGGAAATGGTTCGAACAGCACCGCTCGTTCCGATTGTAATGGCTGCTTCTCCCGGAGATATTGCGCCAACACCGACATTGGCAAGAACACCATCACTTGCTCCAATAACAACTGGCGTATTTTCAGAAATCCCCATCTTCTGAGCTAGCTTCGCATTCATGCCCGATAGAATATAAGTAGTTGGTACAGGTGTTGATAACTGTTCAGGTGATAGCTCTAGCATTTGTAATACATCTACATCCCAGTCTAATGTTTCTAGATTCAATAGACCTGTAGCTGATGCAATGGAATAATCAACAACATATTGTGCAAATAATTGATAAATCACATACTCTTTTATAGAAATGAATTTATAAGCTCTCGCATATAAATCCGGTTCTTCCTCTTTCATCCACAATAATTTTGAAAGTGGCGACATCGGATGAATAGGTGTACCTGTTCTACGATAAATTTCATGTCCATGCATATGCTGTAATAATTTTTCTGATTGCTTTATACTCCGATTATCTGCCCAAATAATAGATCGTGTTAATGGACTTCCTTGTTTATCTACCGCAATGAGTGCATGCATCGCAGTACTAATCCCGATTGAAGAAATATCGGCCGGCAGCACGTTCCCTTTTTTGATAGCAACGCTTACAGATTGATATACAGCGGCACATATTACATCAGGATCTTGTTCAGCCCATCCCGAATGCGGCTGAATAATTGGATAATCAATTGCATGTGTTGCAACTACTTTCCCTTTTTCCGTAAAAACAACCGCTTTTGTACTTGTGGTACCGATATCAATTCCGATTACTCTCCCCCTTGTTTCCATACAAATCTTCCCTTCATTTCTAGCAAAATATTATTTAGTAACCGTTTACATAAAACAGTATATAAAATATTTTTTCTTAAATCAATATTTAAAAAGAAAATTTTTTTCATTAATAAAAATAAGAAAGAGCAATGTATACAAGTACACTGCTCTTTATATTCGCTTCATTGAAATTGTTTCGCGTATACTTTGCAAATTTTGTAACGTTTCTTCTTGACGCTGCAGCGACAGCCCTACATACAATGTATCTAATAAACTAAGTTGCGCTAATCGTGACGAACTTGCCTCCGTCCGAAATTCAGTTTCGCGTGTTGACGTATATAACGTGATATCCGCCAATTGACTCAATGCAGATTTCTGATAGCTAGTAATCGCAATGATGCATGCTCCTTTTGCTTTCGCTACTTCTAGTGCTTCCAGCAACGCTTTGTTGCTTCCAGAATGAGAAATTGCGATGACAACCGCTTCTTTCGTCAGCAACCCAGCCCCCATAATTTGGAAGTGCGAATCAGTATGAGCAATGCAGGAGATACCCGTTCTCATAAATTTATGATAAGCATCCATTGCGATAATACCTGAGCCACCATTTCCATAAAATTCAATACGTTTTGCTAGCTGCAATATATGTATTGCTTCTTCTAACGCTTCCTCATTTAATAGATGTAAAGTATCTTGTAACCCTGTAATATGCGAATGAAAGACTTTTTTAGCAACAGTTACCATATCATCTTCTGCAGACACTTCTTCGTGAATATTTTGCATAGGTGTATGTACAATTTCACGTGCTAATGTAATTTTCAAATCTTGAAACCCTTGAAATCCAAGATGCTTACATAAACGAAAAATCGTTGCTTCTGAACTATTTGTAATCTCAGCTAATTCCGTAATTGATTTATGTACAACATCTTGTGGATATTTTATTATATGCTCGGCAATACTTCGAAGCTTTGGCGATAAGCCATTTAATGAAGCCTGAATTTTCCCTATACCAACTTTTGTACCAGGCATGTTATATCTTCCCCTTCCATATTAGTTTTATTGTACCTAATTATACGAAGAAGAAAAACCTTTATTTGGTATCTTTATGTATTTTTTAATATCTCTTGTTTTACAGCGTAAAGTGCTACCTGTGTCCGATCTTCCAAGCATTTCACTGTTCGCTCTGTAATATGAAGCTCTACTGCAATTTCTTTATCCCGCTATTTGAGGGCAGTAAGACTCCCACCTCAAGATTCAGAGAGAAGCAAGGAAGATAGGTGGGAGTAGGGCTGCCCGTAACAGCCCGATTGGTGAGGGCTCATAATCAGTGGGGGATGAAGAACCCCCCACTGATTAAAGTTTCACTTTATTCCTTCTCCCTTTCGCAATTTCATAAAGAACTTCTTCTTCTCTTTTTGTTAGCAATGGCAAGCGATTCTGTTTCATCGCTTCCTTTCATACTTCTGCACTTTCCTTCAAAACTTTTAAACGCATTGTTTCCTTTTCTGTATCATCCATTTTTATCACCAAATATCATTATATTATCAAGAGTCTTCTAAACAATACACCAAAAAAAGAAGCTGAATTGCTCAGCTTCTTTATTCTATATCAATAATATTTCTATTTTGTTTCACTTGATTAGATTTTGGTAATTCAATTGTTAACACACCATCTTTACATTTTGCTTTTACATTTTCATTTTCTACACCGTTAAATGTAAAACGACGAATAAATGAACCTGTAGAGCGCTCTTTACGAATATATGTGCCTTGTTCATTTTTTTCTTCTACTTCATGATTTTGAGTCGCTTGAATTGTTAACAGATCGTTTTCAAAGTCAACTTGAATGTTTTCTTTTTGAAATCCTGGTAAATCTGCTTCCACTACATATTTATCAGAATCCTCTTGAACATCTACTTTAAAAGTATTCATGTTCATCGGTTTAAAGAAAGCATCTGTCATCATCTCAAATAAAGAAGGCCCAAATTCTGCAACACCATTTCTACGATTTGTTAATTCCGGAAATAAATCACGCATATTTCATTCCTCCTTATAAGATATGAATGAAAGATTAACTCTTTCTGTCTTTATTATATCAAATAGTCAAAAAAGGTCAAACTATTTGCTTGATTATTTGATTATGTACTTTTTTCCATTTTTTCTTTATTGTACGGTATGTGAAATTTAAGATCTCGCTAAAAAGAATCACGTTTTTGGTAAGATAAAAACTTGAATTATAGACAAGAACAAGACACTACAACATATGAACACAACGGTGTGATAATCGTACCGTAACTCACCAACCTATACGGTCTGTCGCGAGAGTGGTGATGGCACACCACAATTTTGCACGTCAGCGATACCAGAAATGGACTTCGCCTTTGGTAGCAAGAATCCCACTGGCGTTAGCCAGCTTGTCCTTTTAGGGGCGGGAGTGTCAAATGATGTGAAGGTCAATGAAAAAATAAAAAAAATTCCGTCAGAAACGGAATTTTTCACTTCAATCATCCTCTATAACATGTATTACCTTCTCCGTCAGTTACGTTTTAGTTTATGAGTTCTTCCATTTTCTACTCAATGATTTCAGTATGAAAACAAAGTTTCATGTGATTTATCATGGTTTCACCAAGGTCAGTAAATGTTGCGACGCCTCGCTTATGTATTGCTGTTTGAAATCCTTCTGCATCTGCTCCAGCTATTGTCAAAAAGTCACAAATATCCGTACATACTCCAACAGTATGTACTTTTTCAACTTCCAAGTTTTTTAAAGTAGCGGCCAAATCTGTTTTAAAAAACGCATTATAATTTGTTTTTGGGACGTAAATTACATTTTCGTTTCCTTTATTTTCTTGATACCATTCATATAATTCACCGTATAATTGTTGCCCTTCTGTATTCACAATATTATGGGGCGTCCATAATTGAAAATGAGGATCATTAGGCTCGTGCGCATCCATTGTAACAACAACAATATTCTCTTCTTCTAAAAAACGAGTTGCTAATTCTGTAATATACGGTACAATTTGTTGCGCTGGCTTACCAGCAGTTAAAGATCCATTATCCGCTACAAAATCATTACTCATATCTACAATTAATAAAGCTTCTTTCCCCATATCCCTTCAACTCCTACTGTCAAATAGATTTTTATTATGTCTTTTTACTGTTTTTTAAACCTAATGTAAAACCCTATATTGTCTCTTTAACTTTGTCGTCAAACTATGAATGATATATGTATCACGTTCCTACTTACTCTCATCTCGATTTGTTTCATACTAAACAATAGAAAACGTGCTTTTACGACGCCATATGTTGTATTCGACATTTTCAAACAAAATACCTACAAACATGATAACGATTCTAATCATTATGTCTCTTTCATTCTAAATATATTAAAAAAGTACACTACCGTTACAAGTAATGTACTTTTTTAATATATTTTGTTAAGGTGCTGGCTGCGTTTCAAATTTCGCTTGTTTGAAACTTACAACGTTTCCTTTTGGATCATTGTTTTCAAATTGTACTGCTGTAACTGTATGATGCCCAGTCTCTAATGTTGTTTGTTTTAATGCCACTGTTGTCTGCGTTGCATTCGTAACTTGATATTTGTCTGCAAATATATCATCTACGAATACAAACGTTTCTTTATCACTTTGAAAATTAATGAGCTCTACCTCAACTTGTTGTATTAAGGTATCTTTCTTTACAAACACGGTTGGTACATTTCCGTTTTCTGAAGTACCATCTGGTGTAATGACTTTTACTTCCCCTGCTCCCATCTGACTTACCCCTTTAGGAAAAGGAATTAAATTTTCATCACTTGCATTTACAACTTGTTCTTCTTTCACAGACTGCACTTCTTTCCTTTCATTTTGTGCAGTACACCCGATAAGCAATAAAGCAGACAATCCAGCGATTATGAATTTTTTCAAAATCCATTCCCCCTGTCTATTAGTCCTTTTCACTTATTATACAAAAATAATTTTATGTTCTAAAACTCATTTTTAACACTTACGTGAACAAACTTGTTTATTCGCGATTACTATATCATACTTTCTTTTTTAACAGTATTACATTTTTTAAGAAATTTGTGGAAATCCCTCCTTCTATTTCATTTTAACCCATACTATTTAGAAAATATTCATATGAGAAAAAGAAAACAGACATTGATCAAAGCAATGTCTGTTTTTCATATCATCCTTAAAAAATGAATTTTGTAATCTCCTTTACTTCTTTTCGTGCGAGCTTCTTTGGATGATCTTTCGGATATCCTAATGAAATCACCATATTTATTTGTTTTTCTCGCTCTATTTGTAAATACTCTCGTAATTCATTTTGCGCCAACAGCACCGGCCCTGTCATCGGGCACGTGCCTAGCCCTCTTGCATGTGCTGCTAACATTAAGTTTTGTGCTGCTAGGCAGCTACTTTTCATTCCTTCTTCTTCCCATACTGCATCTGGAACAAACGAAATAGGATCAAATATTTTTTCGCGAAATTTAGATTCATACGGTGTTGCTAAACATATAATTAACACCGGTGCATCAGAAAATGCCGTTGCATATGGTCCAAAGGAACGCGTGAGCAGTTTTCCCGCTTTCTCTTGACCGTTCTTTGCAGCTTGATCAGCCAATTTATGTAATGCTTCCCATGTCATATTCTCAATATCTTTAATTTTATCTCGATTCATAATCACAATAAATTCCCATGTTTGAGAGTTTGTATCACTTGGTGCATAACGAGCACAATCAATAATTTCCTCTATGTCCTGAACAGATACTTCTTGTTCTGTAAACTTCCGTATACTTCGTCGGTCATGAACTATTTCTTTAAATGTTTCATAATTCATATCATACTATCCCCTTTTATAGCGTTTTCAAAAGTTATCCTATTCTTTGCATTATATCATGAAAAAAAGCTGGGAGATTATCCAGCTTCTTCTTTCTTGCGATACTTAATTTGTTACCTTTAAAGGGGCAATACTTTCTTCATAAGCGGCTTGTAATTTTTTTGTAATAGGTCCTCTTTCTCCATTTCGAAATTGCTCATTTCCTATTTGAACTACTGGAAATATTTCAAGAGGGGTTGCAGTAAAAAAACATTCATCTGCTTCATAAACTTCCTGCAAAGAAAATTCTCTTTCCTCCACTTCAATACGCAAAAACTTGGCCAAAGAAATCACATGATGACGGGTAATTCCATGTAAAATAAACTGATCGGCAGGATGTGTAATCAATCTATTATTCTTTACGATAAAGAAATTAGAATGGCACCCTTCCGTAACAACTCCATCTCGAACGAGTATCGCTTCTTGATATCCTTGCTCATGAATTTTATTTTTAATCATAATGTTAGGAAGCAGATTTAAAGATTTAATATGGCACAACTTCCAGCGAATATCTTCTTCTACGGTAACTTTTATACCTTCTTCCATAGTTTTAGTTGGTCTTGGGTATGGGACAATGTTTGCAAAATACGTAGCTTGTAAATTCGAGTCGTATACATGATTTCGAGACTGAACACCTCGTGAAATTTGAAGATATACATTTCCATCTTCCTTACATTGATTTTTCTCAATCAACTGTTGAAGTTGCTCGGTAAGTTCTTCTTTTGTAAAAGGGGGAATCAAATGAATTTCTTTCATAGATGTAAAAAATCTTTCCAAATGTAACTCTAGTAAATGTGGCTTTCCGTTATACAATCGAAACACTTCGTAAATTCCATCTCCAAACTGCAATCCTCGCTCTTCTAACTCTATCGTCGGCCTTTCTTGCTTTGTATTTACAATTCTTCCATTAAACAAAATCCACTCTTTATAAGCACCTGTCAATTCCTTCACCTCTTTACAACATATTACTTCTATTGTACACCTACTCCTTTTGAATAGAAATAATTTTCTGATATTTCAATCTATAAAACCGCATACTATAAATGGATTACGGTCTCTAGTCTTCCCTTCAGCACTCTTCCTTTCTTCTATCTACACTAGGAAACAATACACTTTTTTACCATTTTATGTGCATACGAAAACCGCCTTATATATGGCGGTTGTTATCATCTCTGTTTAACCAATTTAAAATAAATATGTAAGACTGATAATGAGTATGGCGTATACAAAATAGACAAAATAAAATGAGGAGCCCAATTCCGCTATATAATAAGCCAAATTTCAAAATAATACTTAACAGCGGTGGAAAATGAATGATATTTTGCAACAAAAGTAAAGTAATCAATAAAACGAAAAAAAACGGAGTATATTGCCATTCGTATGGCTTGCGCTTCATTCGCCTATTTCTTCGAATGAAAAGTTGGCATATTTCTGCAATAAAAAAACAACTCCCTATTAATACAAGACTGGTTGTTATCGACATTCCCCCACCTGCCTTACATTCATTTAAAAACGTTTTATGTATCCATTTTCGTCTAACGTAAAACCTACTCCTTCAAGAAAAGCTCTTGCTTTATCATTTACATTTTGGATTGCTACTTTTATCTCTTTTATTTGTCTATGTTTCATCATCTCCTCAAATGTAAAATAAGCATTCGTACCATATCCATAACCTTGATAATCAAAATGAATGACAAAATGAGATAATTGTGCACTCTTATCTTGAACGACATAACCAATTACACCAATATATGTATCATCAGCTTTTATACAATATTGTACTTCCTCTGTCTCTAAGCCGTGGGAAGCAAACATCTCCTTAACCGCTTCTTTTGTATCTGTATTTACTTTTTCAAATGTAATCATACGTTGTCCATCCTTTTATTCTTATTGTATCAAGTATAGTGTGTATTTATGAAAAAAACCTTAAGATCAAACGTGACCTTAAGGTTTTTCAAAATTAAACTAAGCTATATGCACGCTTTGTTTCTTCATGGAAGTCATTTGTATCATATTTATGTTCAACAAAGATTTGATGCCATACCATAAATGCTAATACTGTCCAAATTTTACGGCTATAATCGCCTTGATCCGCACAATGCGCTTCTAGTAAGTTTAATACATATTGCTTATCGATTAAATGCTCTGTTTTACTTTCTTTAATAATATTAACAGCCCAGTCGTGCATTTCATCTTTTAACCAGTGACGAATTGGTACTGGGAAGCCTAGTTTCTTACGATCTAGTACATGGTCTGGCACAATTCCACGTACCGCTTCACGTAAAATCGCTTTTGTTGTTCCGTTAGCAATTTTTAATTCTGTTGGTATTTTAGAAGCAACGTCAAATACTTCTTTATCTAAAAATGGTACACGAAGCTCTAATGAATTTGCCATTGTCATTTTATCCGCTTTTAATAAAATGTCTCCACGTAACCATGTGTACATGTCAATATATTGCATTTTACTTACATCATCATAATCTTTAATTTCGTTATACAATGGTTTCGTGATATCCATATAGTTAATACTTTCATTGTAGTGCTTCATGAATGCTGCTTTTTCTTCTTCACGGAAGATTTTTGCATTGCCATAGTAACGCTCTTCAATTGGTGTACATCCACGCTCTAGGAAGCTTTTTCCTTTAAATCCTTCTTTAAGCGCTCCGCTCAAAGCTTTTAAAACAGCTTTTCCTGGAGTAGGAATGTAAGAGAACATTTTTAAAGAATTTGGCTCACGGTAAATATTATAGCCACCAAACAGTTCGTCTGAACCTTCACCAGAAAGAACAACTGTTACATGTTTACGTGCTTCTTTTGCAACGAAGTACAATGGTACTGCTGCTGGATCCGCTAATGGATCATCCATATGCCACATAATTTTCGGGAATTCATTCATAAACTCTTGTGCTGTTACAAATACACTATAGTTTTTCACACCTAACTTCTCAGCAGTTTCCTTCGCCACGTCTACTTCACTAAAGCCGCGGCGTTCAAAACCAACAGAGAATGTTAGAAGATTTGGATTCATTTCTTTTGCGATAGAAGCAATAATAGATGAATCAATACCTCCAGATAAGAATGAACCTACTGGTACATCACTGCGCATATGCACTTTTACTGAATCATATAGTACATCGCGAATCGCTTGAATATGCTCTTCTTTCGTTGCGTTTGAAGCCTTAAAATATGGCTTCCAGTAACGATGAATCTCCATTTCTTTACCAATTTCTTTTACAAAATAATGGCCAGGTTCAATTTTATTGATATCCGTTGTTAATGTTTCTGGTTCTGGTCCATATTGATACGTAAAGTAATGTTGTAGCGAAGTTGGGTTTACCCCTTTATCTTGCATGACATGCATAATGCTTTTCTTTTCAGATGCAAAGAAAGTTGTATCCCCTTGTGTTGCAATGTAAAGAGGTTTGATTCCAAAATGATCACGCGCTCCGAAAAGTTTTTTCTCTTCACGATCCCAGATCATAAATGCAAACATACCGCGAAGGTAATCCACACACTTTTCTTTCATATGTGCATATAATGCAATAATTACTTCAGTGTCAGATTGCGTTGCGAATGTTGCACCTTTCTCTAGTAGCATTTCACGCAATTCTACATAGTTGTAAATCTCACCATTAAAAATAATTACATATCGATCATTTTCATAAGTTAGCGGCTGATGTCCTGCCTCTAAGTCAATGATACTTAAACGGCGGAAGCCAAATTGTACATGCTCATCACGAAAATATCCTTCGTCATCTGGACCACGATGGAAAATAATCGTGTTCATATTTTCAAATTGATGTTTTTCTGTTTCTGAAAACTCTCTAGGGTTTTCACATAAACATCCTACAAAACCACACATACTTCTTACCCTCTTTCAGTTTTCATTCTGTTTCTATACTACTATATCAACCCTATTTATACTAGCATAATCAACTCAATATGGCGACAAAAACTATAAAAAAATCACTCCGTTTCACATTTTTAGCACTTTTTCATATAAACCTGAAAAATAGGCACTCACATTTCTCCACTTTTGTCATATGATATTGCAAATTGATTTCTAGGAGGGATCGTCATGAGCGAAGAACAAAAAGAGTCTTCTTCACGTCCGCCAGTCCGAAATTATTTGAAACAAATTGATGATTTTTTCGAACAGACACCTCTTCGCAACGTAATCGCTGATTTGAATCATTTTTTCCAAAAGGGAAATCGTTTATTAACATTCCCCGTTGATTTATATGAAGCCGGTGAAGAACTTGTTATTACAGCTGAACTCCCAGGTGTTCAAAAGGAACAAATACAAATTGAAATGCAGAGTGAATACTTAAAGGTTTCTGTAACGGAAGATATTCTTGAGGAAACAGAAGAAAAAGCTTCGCATAATTATTATCGCCGTGAACGCTCTGTTTCAGAATCTTCTCGTATTATTAAATTACCTTATTTAATAAATAAAAAGACCGCAAAAGCTACTTATCAAAATGGTGTATTAGAAATTCGTGCCCTAAAGCTTCCGCAGCAACATGATATTTTATCCATCGACTAACTTACAAGTGAATACATTTTAAAAAGAAGGATGCTGAGCATCCTTCTTTTAATCCAATAGCCGTTTCATATCACGCAATATATCTTCATATGGAGTATTACTAATTCCACTATACTTTTTCATTACTTTCCCATTTTGATCAATTAGATAAAATGATGTTCCATGAATCACTTGACCATTCTCTGGCTTATCAACAAGAGATTGAAAATTATTTTTTGAAAATTCCTTTACATCTTCTAACGAATAACCCGTCAATAAATTCCAATTACTTGTGTCATTCGTGAACTTTTGTATAAATGCTTTTAAATTCTCCGGCTTATCTACTTCAGGGTCTACGCTAAACGAAACAAATTGAACATCTAATTTTCGCTCTTTTGCCATTTTTTGCAATTTCGCCATATTGGCAGTCATCGGTGGACAAACTGTTTGGCAATTCGTAAACATAAAGTCAGCTACCCATACTTTTCCTTTTAAATCTTTTGTTCCAAACTGTTTTCCATCTTGATTTATATATTGAAAAGTTTCTAAATCCCAATTTAATGGTTTACGGAGTTTTGATCCTGAGCCGCATCCTGCAAGTATAAAGAAGCAAAAAACAACTATGAGACCAATCAGCTTTTGATAACGCTTCATTTTCAAACCTCTCTTCTCTTCCCTTAATATGTGTTTTAAGTTAATCATAACAAAAGTAAACACCATGAGAAAATTGTTTATCCTATTTGTTCACGAAATCGTACGAATTTATAGAGATTCGTTTCATTTGCAAGTAAATAACTGGACAAACATTTCATTATTTACTAATATTATTTCCTTACAATATTTTTACATTGCATACTTCCAACAAATATATGTTGATTTTGTAAAGAAGTTCAAACCATTCTTTACAACTTTTTAATGATTCATCAATGATTTCCACTGTTTTCCTTTACAAGATTTCGATACAATACAACTACAAAGATTTTAAATGAGGTGATGTTCATGGCGAAACGCTACGAAAACATGGATACCGTTAATACAAAAAAATCGATTCGTTCGTTTTTAAAGTGGCGAAAAGAACGTAATTTAAGCAAAAAAGATTTTTCATTTCTTGTGGAACAATCACCTGTAAAACAAGTTGAATTTTTACGAAAGAACAATGAACAAACGACTATTACATGGATCGGACATTCCACTTTCTTCATTCAAACAAACGGATTAAATATTTTAACGGATCCTGTCTGGGCAAAAAAATTAAAGTTTATACCGCGACTTACAGAGCCCGGACTCTCACTACAAGAACTACCTAATATTGATATTGTGCTTATCTCACATGGGCATTACGACCATTTAGACTTTTCAACACTCCGCCAACTAAACAATGACGTTCTATATTTAGTACCTGCGGGACTTAAAAAATTATTTTTACGAAAGAAGTTTACTCGTGTAGAAGAGTATAACTGGTGGGAATCTACAACAATTGATGAGGTCTCTTTTCATTTTGTTCCAGCTCAACACTGGACGAGGCGATCACTGTTTGATATGAACACTTCTCACTGGGGTGGTTGGATAATTCACAATGAAACAGCGGACGAAACCATTTATTTCTGTGGAGATAGCGGCTATTTTCGAGGATTTAAGGAAATTGGAAAACGCTTCTCGATTGATGTCGCACTCATGCCTATTGGTGCCTATGAACCAGAATGGTTTATGAAAGTCTCTCATGTCTCACCTGAGGAAGCCGTACAGGCCTATTTAGACGTAAATGCAACTCACTTCATTCCAATGCATTATGGAGCATTTGCGCTTGCAGATGAAACGCCGAGGGAAGCTATCACACGTCTTCGCAATAATTGGAATTTGCGTATGTTGCCTTGGGAACACTTACATGTGCTATTTCTTGGGCAAACATTTCTATATTCTTCCCTACCGAATCATGCAGAAGTTAAAAAAATTTTAGAACCTTTCCAAGCATAACCTTTTTTCTTGAAAATACATTATATAGAAAAAAAGCGGAAGGTGTTTAGATGAAAGAATACTTACAAACACGATTTATTATGAGTGGAAGTGCTTGTATAGCTCTTCTTATTTCTTATTTTTTATACAGTTAAAAAAGCTACTTGAATAAAAATTTCAAGTAGCTTTTTTCTACTCAGCTAAATACATAAAACCAATTGCTCCTGGGCCTGTATGCGTACTGATAATTGGTGTTGTATAAAAAATCTCTGATTGTGTAAATCCGCTTACTTTCTCAACAGCAGCTTTTACACTTTCTGCAAGCGGAAGTGCTTTTGCATGTGGAATTGCTACTGCCTTCACAGTCTTTCCAGCTATATCTTGTTCAAACAATTTCGCTAATGTTTTTACAATTTGCCCTTGGCTACGTACTTTCGTAACAGGATTATAAACTCCATCTTCAAGGCTAGCAATTGGTTTAATATTTAATAATGAACCAATGAAGGCTTTCCCTTTTCCGATGCGCCCACCTTTTACTAAATTTTCTAGCGTATCTACAACAACATATAAACGAGTGTTTTTTCTTACTTCATCAAGACGTTTTAAAATTTCTTCTAATGAACGACCTTCTTGTACCATCTTGGCTGCCTCAAGGACTTGATATGCCAACCCATGCGTAATAAATTGAGAATCGACAACTGTTACTTTTGTGTCTGTCATGGATGCTGCGCTATTCGCGGTTGCAACTGTACCGCTCATCCCACCCGTCATATGAATGGAAAGAACTTGGCTACCATCTTCTCCTAAATTTTCATACATTTCAACAAATGATCCCATAGCAGGTTGTGATGTTTTTGGTAATTCCTCTGACTTCATCATTTCTTCAATAAATTCATCTGGTTGTATATCTATTCTATCTAAATACGTTTGTCCATTTACAGAAATAGATAATGGGATTACATGAATATCATATTTCTCAATCACATCTTGTGATAAATCTGCCGTTGAATCTGTTACAATTTTAATTTTTTGCATATTTTACTTCTTCCCTTTCCAATACGCTCTCCTTGTTATTATACTAGTATTCCTAATGCTTTCAACCATTTGAAAGCATTTTTCAGTAAAAATCTTCTGTTTTATGTCCAAAAAGAAAACGGCAGAGCTCATTTGCTCTGCCAGTATTTCCATCATGCATTTTTTTCAAGCGTATTTGTTTGGTATACATTTGAATAATCATTCCACTTTAAACAACTTTGTAAATATTCTCGGAAAGAGTATGAGACCCTCGGGTGTTTTTGTTTTTGAATTTTTGTGATAAATAATTGGAGGCGCGACTGAATCAGAAACGCTAATGGATGATGTGCTTGTAAAACCGGTATTTCGAATATTTTAATACAATTTCCTGTTGAATGAGTAAAGTAAAAACTTTTCATAATCACAATATCAATCCTCTTTTTTATTGGATTTGTAACTTCAGTATAAACTTACAAAGGTGAAAAGTTTGTCTAAATTTCGGAGATTCTATAATTTTTTTCTTTTTTTATATTGTATGCGATTATAAACATAGTATAACAAATACACTCAAAAAGTACCTTTATAATGAGGCACTTTTTGAGTGTACTTCTTCTCTTCTTTTCTTCCTTCTACTTACAAATTTAGATATAGCAATACTTATTTCATAAATACAAATAAGAGGTACTGCCACTAAGCTATGTGATAAAAAATCTGGTGGCGATATACAAGCAGCAAGAATGATTAATATAACGTAAGCATATCTTCTGACTTTTTGCAGAAATTCCGCTGTTAATAAACCTATGCTTGTTAAAAACATAACAATGACTGGTAATTCAAATATAACCGCAAATGGAATTGTTAAATTTAATACAAAATGAAAATATTTTTCTGTCGTAAACATCGTATGAAACATTTCATTTCCGATTGTTGTTAAAAAATGAAATAAAAATGGCATTACAATAAAATATCCAAAACATAAACCCGCTATAAATAATACACATAATATAGGAATGTACATTAATGTCATTTTCTGCTCACGCGGATGCAATCCCGGTTTTACAAACAACCAAATTTGCATTGCTGCAATCGGAATTGTACAAACAATGGCGAATACAGTAGCTATCGAGAAAAAAATCCATAATACATCACTCGGACCGAGAACTGTCAGCTTCATCGGTAAATCTTTTACTAACCAAAAATAAATATCTTTCGTAAAAACAAAACCAACTACTAAAAATACGATAAACGATAAAATAGTAATTATTAGACGTTTTCGAAGTTCTACGATATGTTCTACTATACTCATCTCTCGATCTTCCATCTCGTTCACCACACTTCTCTCACCAAATCTAGCAAAAATCCTACTACACTCTCTCGTTGAAATCGACTTTCATATATCGATCATAACCCCTGATTATACAAACAAGAAGAGTATTTTTAAAAAGCACTCTCCCTTTCTATGCATAGGTGTTCTCTCCTATTTTAAAATTTTTTATATCACATTTTACTATAATTTACTTTTTCTCTTTCTCCTGAAACGCATCATCTGTTAACTCTCTCGTTGATTTTTTAAATTCTTTTAATGTTTCACCTAAAGACCGTCCGATTTCTGGTAATTTTTTCGGACCAAATAATATAAGTATGGCTACTAAAATTAAAATTAATCCCGGAAAGCCAATATTTGATAACATTTCCCCATCCCCTTTTTACTCGATTTTTCCCTTCTACTATCCCATAATCTCATTTTGTCAAAAAAGTTTGTAAACGTCAACGTATCCATTATATTTTGTCAAAAAAATTAAAAAATATAATCAATTATACAAATTTCATTTCCTATTTTTATTGCATATGATATGTTTAAAGAGATGATAATTGATTTTATCGATGGAAGGGATTAAATTATGACACAAAAGATAACAAAAATGACACAGTTCGTAAAAGAAGAAATTGCGAATGCGATTACTCACGGAATTGGTGCTATTTTAAGCATACCCGCATTAATCATATTAATTATCCATGCTTCAAAACACGGTACAGCTTCTGCCATTATCGCTTTTACAGTCTATGGTGTAAGCATGTTTCTACTATATTTATTTTCAACATTATTACATAGCATTCACCATCCAAAAGTTGAAAAGGTCTTTACCATTTTAGATCACTCTGCTATTTACTTATTAATAGCCGGAACGTATACACCTTTTTTACTCATTACGTTACGCGGCCCTCTTGGCTGGACACTTCTTGCTATTATTTGGACATTAGCGATTGGGGGGATTATCTTTAAGATTTTCTTTGTACGCCGCTTTATTAAAATGTCAACACTTTGCTACGTTATTATGGGATGGCTCATTATAGTAGCTATTAAGCCCCTTTATGAAAACTTAACTGGACACGGATTTTCTCTCCTTTTAATTGGGGGTATTCTCTATTCAGTCGGTGCTATTTTCTTCCTGTGGGAAAAACTACCGTTCAATCATGCAATATGGCATCTATTCGTATTAGGTGGTAGTACAATGATGTTCTTCTGCGTATTATTTTACGTGTTACCTGTCGCATAAAAAAATCTCAGCTTGAAAAAGCTGAGATTTTTTTATTACTTATATAATGGAGCAGCAATCATATCCTTTGTATACTGCGTTAATTCTTTAACATCCATATTTCCATATTGCTCAGGTGTAATTGGTTTTGAAATGGTAAGCGTTGCATGCGCTGGTTTCAGTCTATTTCCATTCGCTTCGAACATCTTATATGTTCCCTCTATCGTGACTGGTAAAATAGCTACTCCCGATTTGATTGCAAGGTGAAAACTCCCTGCTTTAAACTCACCTATTTCGCCACCTTTACTGCGTGTTCCTTCTGGAAAAATTACGAGAGAGTGGCCCTTTTTTAATAGTTCAATCCCCTCTTTAATCGCTTGAAGAGATTGACGGCGATTACTACGATCCATAAACACACAATTCATTAATTCCATCCAAGCTGGTACAATCGGAATTTTTTTAATTTCTGCCTTAGAAACAAATCCAATCGGCTTATTTAAATATCCTAGTAAAACAGGAATATCCATATTACTTTGATGATTACTTACAACAAGTACCGGTTGATCTTTCGGTACATTTTCAAGCCCTTTCACCTCTACAGTCGATCCAGCTCCAGCTGCACGAACCATCTTTTTTCCAAACCAATTTGTTGTTTTATACACAAGACGATCTTTCTCTTGTGGCGATAGTGTATTTGCTTTCTTTTGAATGCGCCACAATCTCGGTGTAATACCGATTACAATTACAATTAAATATAAAGCTTTAAAAAACGTTTGAATCATACAAAACCCCCACCTATTATCATTCCGTCCTTCATTATACTAGACAAACGAGGGAAAAAGAAGAAAAAATGTCCAAACGACAAGCGTTTGGACATTTTTGAGTTTTCTATATTAGAAACGTTTTGCTAATTCGCGTGCTTTAGCAATTGCTGCTTCTTTAATTTCTGGTGCTTTTTCAGGATTTGCATTCATACCTTCAACTGCAAGGTATTCTGTGTCAGATACACCGATAAATCCTAAGACAGTATTTAAGTGTTGACGACCAAAGTCTACTGCTGCATAGTCACCTTCAGAGTAAATGCCACCTGTAGCTTGGATATGAAGTGCTTTTTTACCTTCTAATAATCCTACTGGACCATTTTCAGTATATTTAAATGTTTTACCTGCAATAGCAATGTTATCTAAGTATGCTTTCATTACTGGTGGGTAACCGAAGTTCCACATTGGTGTTACAAATACATAACGATCTGCATTCATAAATGTTTCTAAGTTTGTGTTCATTGCTGCAATTTTTTGTTGTTGGTTTTCAGTTAATGCTTCAAAACCTTCACCTGCTGCAAACTTGCCCCAAGCTGCAAATACATCTGCATCAATTACTGGTACTGTTGTGTTAAATAAATCGATTGTTACAACTTCATGTTGTGGATTTTCATTTTTGTATGCTTCGATAAAAGCTTCACCTACTGCCATACCGAAAGATGTTTCTGCTGAATTTGGATTTGCTGTAATAAATAGAACTTTTGTCATTATATTCTCTCCCTTTATACATTTATCTTTAATTTGAGATTTGTTTTTTAAAAGTAAATTACTTACCTTATGTAAGTATAATACAAAAAGATTTTCTCTTTGTCAACGAAAAATAGTTACTTTTTTTTCGTAAGTTAATAAGTTATTCAGTTTCACAATATCCCGTTGTAACATTTATAAATGTTAGCCTTAAAAAGAGCCATCTCTACTTTAAATAAAGATAGCTCTCTCATTACCTATCACTTTTGAAAAACATGCTTTACTTTCTCAGCTGGAATATTACTTCCACCTCGACCTTTTACATCTTCAATCATCATTGTAACAACCATGTCAGGTGCATTTAAATCAAAAGCAGCGAACCATCCAAGTTCTTTACCTTCTGCATCTTTTGCTGCTTTTAACTCAGCCGTTCCTGTTTTGCCAGCAAGAGTCATGCCATCAATTTTAGCAATTTTCCCTGTACCGTCTGGATCATTAATGACTTTTGTTAATGCTGTTTTTAATATATCTTGGTTTTCTTTAGAAATGACATTCTCTTTCCAAGCCTTTGGTAGTTTCTCTGTTTTTATAAGGTGCGGTGAAGGTATCGTTCCATCATTTACAATTGTTGCATACGTGAAAGCTAAATGAAGAGGCGTCATTAATACTTGACCTTGTCCATATCCTGTATCCGCCATTTGAATATCATTTTTCATTCCATCATTCACAATTTTTGAAGCTGGGAACCCGTACTCAATTGGTAATTTTTCATCAAATCCGAATTTTTTTGCTTCATTTACAAATTTATCTTTCCCAATTTTTAATGCTTGCTGCGCAAAATAAATATTATCAGAATACTTCATTGCTTTGTCAAAATCAATTGGACTTGCATCTTTTACACGTGTTACATAATAGTTACCCCATGAAGAATCTTTCGTCCATTTCAATCCTTCAATTTTCAATTCTTCCTTCGGATCAATTATTTTTGTTTCAAGACCAATTGCACCTGTAATAGGCTTAAATACAGAACCTGGTACAGATAACTGTGTAAATCGATTCGTCATCGGCTTTTTCAGATCATTAGCCCACGCTTCACGTTGTGCTTTTGAAGCTCCTCTTGCAATGATATTCGGATTATAAGCTGGACTACTAACAAGTGCGATTGTCTCACCGCTTTTCGGATTAATTGCCGCACTTGAACCTGCTTCTCCTTTCATTTCATTATAAATCTTTTCTTGAATCGTACTATCAATTGTTAAATTGATATTTTCACCATCTACCGCTTCCGTTTTCACCAATGTTTTGATTTCTTTCCCTTGCGCATCTTCCATAAAGACGCGCCCACCTTTTTTACCACGTAGTTTTTCTTCAAACACTTGCTCTAAACCAGCTTTTCCAACCGGATCATCCGCTTGATAGCCCTTTTTCGCAAGTTTCTTTAAATCATCAGCATTTACTTTCCCAATATAACCAGTTAAATGCGCTGCCGCTTCTCCTAATGGATATGTACGAACATCTACAGAACGAGTTACAACACCCGGTAAATCAATAAAATCATTTTGAGTAACTCCCTCTTGTAAAATACCAATTGGCACAAGGTAATCTGGTTTTACCCATTTTGCATTTAATTTTTGGTCGATCTCTTCTACGGACATATTTAATAGTTTCGCAACCATTTCTTTTGTCTGTGCTGCATTATCTTCTAAGTTACCAGGAACAATGCTTACTTGAGATGCTCTTCCATTTATAGCAAGCCCTTTTCCGTTGCGGTCATAAATTTCACCGCGTTTTGCTTGAAATGTTTGCATACGAATTTTGCTATCTTTTGTCATCCCTGGAAAGATAAAATCAGGAGTCCAGTCTATTTTCCAAACTTCTTCATCTCCACTTTTTTCTTTTACCATTTTCGCTTCGTGTGAAAATGAAATATTTCCACCAACAGTATCCATACTTACTTTAAAATGTACAGGTCCTTTGTCTTCTTGTTCCTTACTTCCTTCACCTGTTTCTACCTTTAAGTTTTTAACCTCAATACCTGCATAAATTTTCTCGTATTTCTCAGTAAACTCTTTTTTAGAAATTGTCTTTTTTGCATTTTCTGATAATTGATCATACATCTCAGCGAACTTTTGCTTATTCCATGCTTTGGCATATGTATGGAATGCATCTATTGGCTTTTCTTCTTTGCCACAGCCAACTAAGACCAGCATAAAACAAAGAAAAAGAGCCCCCCATATTTTTTTCAATCTATTCTCCTCCTAGTAAGTAACGAAATACATGCTCTCTTTCATAACCATATATAGTAAAAAACATATACTCGTTCTCATTATAGCATCTTCAAAGCAAATTCAAAAACTTTCATCTAACCATGTAAATAAAAAGATTGATGCAAATAAACATATTTACATCAATCTTTTTTATCCTGCATTAACAGGCAGTAAGACTCCCACCTCAAGATTCAGAGAGAAGCAAGGAAGATAGGTGGGAGATTAACTGCCCGTAACAGCCCGATTGGTGAGGGCTCATAATCAGTGGTGGATAAAGAAAACCCCCACTGATTAAAGTTTCACTTTATTATTGTTGCTTTTCATATATATGATAGTAATATGTGTACGGATTCTTCTCGTCCGTTACACCTTTCTCTACAAACACTTCTTTCCAATCTTTCATATCGATTTCTGGAAAGAATGTATCCCCTTCAAAGGCATGATGAATCTTCGTTATATATAACTTATCCACATACGGTAAGAATAGCTCATAAATTTGCGCTCCACCAAAAACAAAGATTTCCTCTTCATTTTTACAAAGTTCAAACACTTCCTCCACAGAATGAGTAATCTCACAGCCTTCCACGTAATAATCCGTATTGCGTGTAACAATAATATTTCGTCTTCCAGGAAGCGGTCTTCCAATGGCTTCATAATTTTTTCTTCCCATAATAAGGGGGTGTCCCATTGTTGTTTTTTTCACATATTGTAACTCACTTGGTAAATGCCAAGGCAACTTATTATCTTTACCAATTACTCGATTTTCATCCATTGCAACCATAAATGAAATAATCATCTTTTCATCTCCTCTTACAATCAGACTGCAACTGGTGCTTTAATTGTTGGATGCGGGTCATATCCTTCTATCATTAAATCTTCCATTTCAAAATCAAAAACAGATTTCACATCTGAATTTAATTTTAATGTTGGAAATGGACGTGGTTCACGTGCTAATTGCTTCTTCACTTGTTCAAAATGATTTGTGTAAATATGTGCATCGCCAATTGTATGAACAAATTCTCCTACTTCAAGACCACACTCATGAGCAATTAAATGCGTTAACAGCGAATAGCTTGCAATATTAAATGGAATGCCTAAGAAAATATCTCCACTTCGTTGATATAATTGACATGAAAGCTTTCCATCTGCTACATAAAATTGGAATAATGTATGGCATGGCGGAAGTGCCATATTTGGTACATCTTCAGGATTCCATGCCGAAACAATCAAGCGGCGAGAATCCGGTGTTTTCTTAATCATTTCAATTACATCTTTTAATTGATCAATCGTTTCACCAGCAGCCGTTTTCCAAGCGCGCCACTGCTTGCCATATACATCTCCTAAATAACCATACTTCTGTGCAAATTCATCATCTTCTAACACATTCTTTTTAAAGATTTCCATTTGCTCATCATATTGTTTTTTAAATGCTTCATCTTGTTGTGAGCGCAGTCCGAAATTCGTCATGTCCGGTCCTTTATATTCAGCACTTTCTACCCAATTTTTAAACGCCCATTCATTCCAAATATTATTATTATGTTGCAATAAATAACGAATATTTGTATCACCTTTCATAAACCAAAGTAACTCACTTGCAACAAGACGAAATGGAACTCGCTTTGTCGTTAATAAAGGGAACCCTTTACTAAGATTAAAGCGCATTTGATATCCAAATACAGATACCGTTCCTGTTCCTGTACGATCCTCTTTTTTCGTACCATGCTCCATGACATGGCGGCATAAATTTAAATATTCATATTCAGCATGTTTCATATATAAGAAAAACCCTCTTTCGCATCTATATCTATATGGAGTTTATCATATTAAAAGCAATCATGCATATATTTACAAAGTTCTCATTCAAAATATTTATATTTTAAATTAGTTTAAATATCGAAAGATTCTAAATACCCACTTTATCGATTATTAAAAATCCCTTAATTTTTCCATATCCAAAAGGTTTTCACTCTCAATGATCGAAATACTAGCACGGGAAGAAAAAATATATTTGGAGGTTAAAGCGATGGCGAAAATTGAAACTCCTGTTATAAACAACTTACAAACGAAAGTTAAAATGATGATAAACGATTTACACGTCCCCGGCGCTGCTATAGCAGTAATAAAAGATGGCGAGGTTATGATTTCGGAGGGATTTGGTTATCGAAATGTAGAAAAAGGAGAAGCTGTTACACCGAAAACACGCTTCGCAATTGGTTCCGCAACGAAAGCATTTGGCACCTTTTCGTTAAGCTTACTAGCGCAACAAAACAAATTTTCATGGGACGCTCCTGTTCAATCTTACATCCCAAACTTCTCTTTATCGGATGTTTTGGCTACATCTCAAGTTACAGGACGTGATTTAGCTTCTCACCGAACGGGAGTAAATCGTCATGATACGCTTTGGTACAATTCTTCTGTAACTCGACAAGATATCGTGGAAAAAATAAAGTATTTATCCCTTGATACACCATTTCGCACGACATTTTTATATAATAATTTAATGTATGTAACCATTAGTTATCTTGTAGAAAAAATTACAAGTCGATCATGGGAACAATACGTTACAGAACATATTTTAGAGCCTCTCAATATGCAGCAAACAAACTTTTCTGTCACAGACTTACAAAATACAGATAATTATGCATTACCTTATATTGAAAATGAGGGTGAAATAAAAGAAGTTCCGTTCCGCAATATCGATACGGTAGGCGCCGCAGGATGTATAAATTCTACAATTGAAGATATGGCGAATTGGGTGCTTCTTCACTTAAATCATGGAAAAATCGGAGAACAGCAGTTACTCTCTAATGAATACTTACAAGATATGTATATACCGCACACACCAATTCCAGATCAACCTATTTTATCCACTCCTGAATCTCCATTGAACAGCTATGGACTCGGTTGGTTTATTAGTGCCTATCGTGGTTATAAACTGATTCACCATGGCGGCAATATTGATGGGTTTACGTCACTTATATCATTTATGCCAAACGAAAATATAGGAATTATCGTATTAACAAACTCTGGAAATACATTACTTCCTATTTACCTTACAAACTATATTTACGATAAACTACTCGGTTTAGAAAACATAGACTGGCATAAACGTGCAGTAGAAGATAGTGAAAAAATGAAAGAAATGGTGAAAGAATCAATTGAATCGCTGCCTAAGCAAATAAAAGGGACGGTACCTTCTCGCAAGTTAGATGACTATACTGGAACATTTAAGCATCCTGCATATGGCCTGTTAACAGTATACAAACAAGGTGACTCGTTATATGTACAATTTATGGATATAGAAATGCAACTACAACATTATCATTACGACGTATTCGTTACTACAGTTACCTTGTTCCAAACAAAAATGAATATATTATTTGCCTATGACATCAATATACACGGTGAGTTTCCTACTTTACAATTACACTTACCACAAATGCTAAGTACTGAGCCTCTTACATTTACAAAAGGACGTGAATGACCTGAATCATAGAGGGAATCCTTGCTTCCCTCTATGATTTTATAATTAAAATCGTATCTTATATTTCTACATTAGGTGTATAAGCGACCTCTACTATAAAACCATTTGGATCATAAAAATCTATTGTATAGTACCCCTCTGCATAATGATGCATTTCAATCGGTCCACGAATTACTACTACTTCTGTATTTCTAACAAATTTCGCTACTTCATCAACTACGTTCCTACTAATAGCCTGATAACAAATATGCCTTGGTCCTAATGTCCTTACTATCCTTTCATCTACTTCCTTAAAATATATTTCCGTACTTCCCGTACTAAATGCATATTTGTTTAACTGTCGCCACCCAATGATAGCGAACAATTTACTATAAAACAGCATAGACTCCTCTAAATTTGCTACCCAAAATTCAATATGGTGAATAACCAGGTTCAAACTGCGTCATCCCCTTCTCTCCCTTTTATTTTCTTCTTAAATCAGTCTAACGATAAATATATTCGCCGCTACTATATGTTTCCCTGTTATTTTCGTATATGTAAACAAAAAAGAGCAAGGGGATTTCCCTTACTCTTTTCATGATAGCCATTTTGGTGGTATATTTGTATTCCAATAAATATCTCCTAACTCATGATGCGCTATATATCCATCATCAAAACGATGATAATGGAAGTTAAAATAATATCCATCTTGCGGTGGATGATCACGTCTTACATGGAATCGTAATAAATCAGTTCCTGTTTTCGTATCATACACATGAAAAATCTTTTCGTTATTTCCACCAGCTGGCTTTTGTGAAATTGCTAACGATTGCAATGACTCTTCCGGTATATCGTGTGCAAGATTAGCAATCGCTTCCTCTATTTTAGGTAAAATAATATCTTTAAACTCATCTTCAATTATAGGTCCAATTTTAGAACCAAACTTTTGCATAGATTGTTTTTCAGCTTCTTCCATCGCATAAGTAATAAAAGATTCTGGCGTTAGCCGTTCATCATTTTCTTCATATGTATAGGACGTTTGCTCCAAATTTTGTTGCCTAGTAGGCTTGTCCGCTGCTTTTGTATTGTCAAGCAAAATGGAAGGAGGCGTCACTAAACCAAATGTAAATACAGTAATGAATGCGACTAACGTTTTTCTAAACCAATTTGGCATCTTCATTCCCTCTCCTTTTACTCATTACCATTTATATAACGATTATTTCTTCCATTATACAAAATGATTTTAATTTTTGCACTTTATAAATTTATTATCATCCCTATATGCTTTAATTGAATATGGAATTGTAAGATTTCATACACTATATATAACAACAACTAGGAGGGAATGTAATGACTCTAGACGTTATATACTCCGGCATTAGTATTGTCATTCTACTATATTTTATCTATCAGTCCATCACAGACTAAAAGAGTCGTTTTCGGCTCTTTTTCTCTGGCAAAAATAGAATCCATCCTACTATGACAGCAATTAAAATTCCTACGAAAATTGCTGGTAATAGATAAAATTGAGCAAGTATCACTGTTGCATAAATAAAAATTGCTGGAAGCAATAAATACTGAGTCGCTCTCCATTTTAATAATAATAATTTGCTCTCTTCACAGTATAAATGAAGAAACATTTTCTTCGTAAATTCATGCCAATAATCATGTGAGTAACGCGAAATAGCAAATAATGCAAAAATAAGAATGATGGCTGTAATCCACCACGGCGTTCTCATTATACTAATTGTACTGATAAAAACAATCTGCACATAAAATCTCAAAGAACTTCCGGTACGAAAAAATTCTTTTAAAAAAGATTCTACAATACGCGAATCAGATTTTTCCCCTAAAAATTTTTTAGAACGAGGAAACAACCACGGCTTTTTGCTCGAACTGCTCGTATTTGTCACATGTCCACCAACTTGCATAATTCCCCTCGTCCAGCGCATACTTTCTTCTTTTTCTTTCTCAATTTCTTTAAAAAAGTACTTCTTATAATTCACTTTTTGTTTTATACATGCTACGCAAATAAGAACTGGTACTATAATAAATACAATTGAATAAACAGCGCTTTTTAAAATAAAAAATATGCCGTATCCAAGATACATGAAACAAATAAAAAATAGCAAACTACTAACGATCCATAAGACCCATCGTTTTCCAATACATACATTTATATACCGTACTAATAATGACAACATAAATCGAAAAACAGTACAAAATCCCCATACTAATACAATTTGTAAAGGTGATGCTCCTATATTTTTCATACATAGCGGTAACATAAATACGATTAAGATAACATTTGTTATACTAATCCGAACAAACGTATATAGCATGCCATATCGCATTAATTTTTGCATATGTACCGGATATTGAATGAAAAATAAGCAATCCGCCCGTTCGAAAAACGATCGTACTCCTCTCGAATAGATAACGCAATAAAACATAAATAAGCCTAGCAGAAAATAAGTAGTCTCTTCCCTTGCTATTTCTCTTTCCCATAGCGATCGATAATAGATTCCACTAAATATAAATGCTGGAATAATTAAATATAATGCAACCGTCCAATCTGTTACAGAGCGTATTGACTTCCATTTTCTATATAATTCGTTATATAATCGTTTCTTAAATTGTTCTTTTATCATGTTGTTCCCGCCTTACAATCGCATCAAAACAATCTAATAGTGGACTTCCCGGCATTTCTGCTAATGCTTGAATTGCTTCTAAATGGCCATCTGCCACTAAAGTACCTTGTGAAATAAGAAGAAATCTTTCACAAATTCTTTCTGCTGTATCTAGTACGTGTGTACAGAGTAAAATTCCAACGCCGCGCTCTTTTTCTTTATATAAAAAATTTAAAAACTCTTTTGTCGCGACTGGATCTAAACCGATAAACGGTTCATCAATAATATAAAAGTCTGGCTCTGTTAAAAACGCAAGAATAAGCATTGATTTCTGCTTCATCCCCTTTGAAAACTTAAATAAATATTCATGCTTGCGTTCTTCCATCCGAAACGTATGTAGTAATTCGTTTGCCTTCTCTTCCCAGCTTCCGACTTCACAGCCACGTGCAGCCATTAATAGTTCAATATGTTCCCAAAGTGTTAAATAATCATAATAGGTTGGATGTTCTGGTACATATGCATATGGATTATTCTTTTTTCCAAATGATATTTCCCCCTCCATATTGGTAAGCAGACCTAGAATCGATTTTATCGTTGTACTTTTACCAGCTCCATTTGCACCAATCAATGCAACTAACTCACCTTGTTTCATCGAAAAAGCTATATTACGGATTATTTGTTCACCTGTTTCATATCCAGCTGAACAAATATTAACTTGTAACAAATATTTCCCCCTCTTTCTCACTTCAATAAACTTAAGAAAATCATAACACATTCTCTATTAAAACATCACTTTATATATCTATTTTAATTATTATTGATCTACAAGAAGGAAAAAACATTATTTTATAGAATATATGGGAGTTTATAATTATAAATCAAGGAGTTGATTGTATGTCATTTCAAATTCGAGAAGCAAACATAAATGATATTCCGTCACTATGTTCACTAACAAAAGAGCTAAAAGGCTCATCTATTTCTCACAAAGATATGCAAAATAGATTGGAATTTGTTAAGATCAGTCCATTTGATTTCCTCTATGTGTATGAAGAGGACGATAAAATACACGGTTTCTTCGGGTTTCGCATACGAGAGAATTTAGAGGATGTAACACGTTATGGAGAAATTTCCATTATTAGTGTTGATTCCACATCACGAAGAAAAGGAATCGGACAAATTTTAATGGCATACGCTGAACAATTAAGCAAAGAGCATAACTGTATTGGAACCTGGCTTGTCAGTGGTACTCAAAGAACAAATGCTCATCCATTTTATAAAAAATTAGGATATGCGATAAATGGATATCGCTTTGTGAAACATTTTTAAATTACGATTCGAAAGGAATAATCATGATGAAACATATTCAAGCTATCTTTATCGATCGTGATGGAACAATTGGTGGCGATCATACAGTACACTACCCTGGTGCTTTTACTTTATTTCCATTTACACAAAAATGTTTACACGCACTTAAAAATCAAAATATTAAATTATTTTCTTTTACAAACCAACCAGGCATCGCTGAAGGAAAAGCAGCTACTGAAGATTTCATTCAAGAACTCACTGCATTTGGTTTTGATGATATTTACCTTTGTCCCCATAGACATAATGATGGATGCATATGCCGTAAACCAAGTACTGGCATGCTTCTACAAGCAGCAAAAAAACATAATTTAGACTTAACAAAATGTATCGTAATTGGTGATCGTTGGACGGATATCGTCGCAGGTGCAAATGTTCACGCGAAAACGATTTTAGTACAAACTGGAGCTGGATATGATGCTTTGCACACATATCGTGAGAAGTGGGCACATATTACACCAAATTACATTGCGATAGATTTTGAAGACGCTGTAACCTGGATTCTCAACCAAATATAATTCTATACCTATTTCAATAAATAAAGCTCAACTTACAATTTTTTGTATGCTGAGCTTCTTATTATATATACAATTTTAAAATGTTAATTCATAATGAAAATAACGATTATCTCGTAAATATCCATTTTCCGCATATAACCGTTGCGCCGAGAAATTATTCATTTCTGTCTGTAATTTTAAACCTTTTGCGCCACGTTCTAACGCGAATTTTCTCGCTTCATCTAATAGTTTTTTGCCAATACCTGCTCCGCGTTTATGAGCTTGAACAAATAAATCATTTAAAATCCATAGTCGCTTCATTGAAATGGATGAAAAAGAAGGATATAACTGTGTAAAGGCAAGATATTCTCCGTTTTCAACTGCGACAAAAATGACAGATTCTTTTCCTTCCATCCGATTTCGTAAAAATAATTTTGCTTCTTCCACATTGGATTCTTGTCCATAAAACATACGATAATTATTAAAGAGTTCTGCTACCCCATCTAAATCTGCAATTGTCGCTTCATATATTTTCATTTTTCTCCGCTTCCTTTCCAATATTCTTTCATAATATCCGTCGCCCATTTAGGCTGAATGATCTTTTCACTTGGGATAAATTCCTGCATAACAGGCTTTATATCCAATATAGGAGTCCCATCAATCGCATCTAGACCCTCAACTACTACTACTTTTCCTTCTTTTCTTACGAATTTGACAATTGTAGTCCCTAATCGATTCGGCCGATTTTTCCCGCGTTGTGCAAAAATACCTACTTTTGGATACTCCTTATTATTACGTGGATGCCTTGCTGCATATTGAATTTGGTCATCCTTTACTTTATGAAAATAAAAGATGATCTCAATATGTGAAAAGCTCTCAATCCCCTGTATACTTTCTTCAGAAAAGAAATCTGTTAATATAATAGTAGATTGTGTTTTTCCCCAATCGTCATCCTTTATCATCTTTCTTTCATTTTGTACAAAAGCGATAGGCCGAAGTGAAAACATTTACATCTCCCCTTTTTGTAACCCCTTACATTATAGAATATTTTCTGAATCTTTTCCATATATATTTAATTTACATAAAATTATTATCGTATTCTAATTACATAAAACTGTATTTTTTCATTATCATTTCCTTCCTCCGGTAAGGCTAATAATTTTCATTACATGCCCCTTTCCTTTGTTCTCTCCTGTTTTTAATAGTGAAAATATACTTCTCTTTTATTATGTAATTTCAACATAATAAATAAGACTTCAAGAATAATAAATGGATCTTTTTATCTCTCCTTTTATACGATTCCAGTTAAACGATAAACACCAATTACTACAAAAACAGCTAATGTTTTAATAATCGTGATAGCAAAAATATCGCGATAGGATTGTTTATGCGTTAATCCCGTTACTGCCAATAATGTAATAACTGCTCCATTATGAGGTAATGTATCCATACCTCCTGAAGCCATTGAGATGACTCTATGCATGACTTCAAAAGGAATATCATATTGCTCAGCTGCTGCAATGTATTTTTCTGCCATCGCACTTAATGCAATTCCCATTCCCCCTGATGCTGATCCAGTAATTCCAGCAAGAACATTTGTAGTAACAGCTCCATTCACAAGTGGATTCGTAAATGTTGTCGAAATTCCATCTCTAATCATTCCAAACCCTGGAAGAGTTGCAATCACGCCGCCAAATCCGTATTCGGCACCTGTGTTCATAGCTGCAAGTAATGCACCGCCAATACTTGCGTTTAAACCAGCTTGGAATCCTGTAACTAAACGTTTCCAATTTAAAATAATCGTTGTAACAATTCCAATTAATAAAGCTAATTCCACAGACCAGACTCCTAGTACAGCCGAAAGTTCTACTTTACCAAAATCTTTTAATCCTACCATTGCAAAATCAAAACCTTTTGGATACCATATCGGGATCCATACTGTAAAAAATTTATTCATAACTCCTACCAATATGAGTGGAACAAATGCAAGTACTTGTCGAAGAGGAGTAATTTCAGAAACTTGAATGGCTGTTTTTGTATTTTGTTTAGGTTCTAAACTAGCTGCCATTTCTGAAGTTCCATCTCCAAATCCATCATATCCTTCTCCATTTTTAGCAGCTTGCTTACGTCTTCTTTCCAAGTAAAGCATACCGACTACAAAAACAAAAATTGCTCCGATTGTCCCGAGAACTGGTGCAGCATAAATATTTGTTTTAAAAAATGTAGTTGGAATCACATTTTGAATTTGTGGTGTTCCTGGAAGAGCATCCATTGTAAACGTAATGGCCCCAAGAGCAATTGTCCCTGGTATGAGTCGTTTTGGTATGTTTGCTTCACGAAATAAATTCGCTGCAAATGGATAGACTGCAAATGCAACAACAAATAAGCTAACCCCACTATATGTCAAGATTGCCCCCATAAGAACAATTGCAAGCATGGAACGTTTCACACCAACAAATTGAATAATTGTCTTTGCAATAGATTCAGCAATACCAGACATTTCTACTACTTTCCCAAAAATTGCTCCAAGCAAAAAAACTGGAAAATATAACTTAATAAAGCCAACCATTTTCTCCATAAAAACATTAGAGAAAAAAGGAAGTACATGGCTCGGTTCGGTTAACAATACTGCAAATAATGCACAAATTGGTGCAAATAATATAACTGAAAACCCACGATAAGCAACAAACATAAGCATACCGAGCGCTAATAAAATAATAATTAATTCCATCTTCTCCCCCCTCTTTTTCATTTCCATGGAAATATTTTAAAAATTTTCAGACTTTTAAAGAACTACTAACCATCGGTTCATATTGGTAATCAAAAGAGATTTGATATAATTTCTTCACTTCATGATAGGATGGAATGCGCGGGTGATTGCTCGGACTTCCGCTAGCCAGTGCATCTTTTGCCATTTTTGAAAGAGCATTCATAAATTCAGTTTGATCAATCCCATACCCTTTTAAATTAGGAATATGAAGATCAAAACAAAGTTTCTTTATTTCCAAAATGATATGATTTGCAGCTTCTTCATCAGAATACGAACGTAACTCTGCATTTATATGTCGCCCGATGTCTGCAAAACGTTTAATAGCACAAACTTTTGTAAAATCTAAAACAACCGGTAATAACATCGCATTCGATATCCCATGAGGCACATGAAACAATGCTCCAATCGGACGGGACATTCCATGAACTAATGTAACTGAAGCATTCGAAAAGGCAATCCCAGCTTGTAATGATGCAATCATCATTACTTCTCTAGCTTCCATATGATCGCCATCTTCATAAGCAATGCGCAAATATTTCATAATACTTTTCATAGCTGAAAGTGCTAGCACATCTGTAAGCGGTTGTGAAAATCGAGAAATGTAAGCTTCAATTGCATGACATAATGCGTCTATTCCTGTTGCTGCCGTAATATGAGGTGGTACAGAACGTGTTAATTCAGGATCAATAATCGCTACTTGTGGTATAAAGTTTGGATGCTTAATCATCATCTTCACATCTGTTTTTTTATTTGTAATAACAGTAACACTTGTTACTTCAGAACCAGTTCCAGATGTTGTTGGAATCGCAATAAGCGGCAACGATTCATGTTTTATACTTACATGATTTTGTACGTAATCTTCAATCTTGCCTCCATTTGTAGCTAGAACAGCTACAGCTTTTGCTGCATCAATACAACTCCCACCACCAAGCCCAATAATAAAGTTACATTTTTCCCCCATGCAAATCCTTAATGCCTCTGAAACATGGACATCTGTCGGTTCAGCATTTACATTGTTATACGTAACGACTTCTATCTTATTTGCTTTTAGCTGTTCTATACATATATCTATATAGCCAAGTTTTCCCATAATAAAATCACTAATAATAAAAGCCTTCCTTCCTAACCTGCTAGCTTGTTCCCCTAATTTTTCAAGCGAATTTCTTCCGTATAAAACAATCTTTGGCATCCGAAATTCTGCTACTTCTTGCAAATGTCTCACCTCTTTTTCATTGATTCATCATTTATGATGTGAAATTTTTTCAATCCTATAGTTCCTCTTACTAAACAATCGTGATTTATATGTTAGTAGATTCCTGTTAAAGGATAAAACGCTATTACGGAAAAGATAGCCAATAAGGCGAAAATCAGTGCAAATAATCTAACAGAAAAACCAAGGTAAGCAACAAACATGATTAAAATAACTACCTCCAACTACACTTATATATTTAACTGAAAATTCAATCTTTTATTAGTAAACCTTTATCCAATCACGCTCCCTCCTTACTTTACTACAAAATGTTTATAATAGAAAAATATACTAATTAGTATTCGATTCTATATAAAAAAATCCCTTTAAACGAATTTGTATCATATATTTCCCTGTATACATAGCACCTGCAATTTTTCGACATCTTTTATAATACACCTTGCACTTAAAAATTTTATATATAGGAAATATACAAACAATACAAATATGTTATATGATAAAATAAAAGTTTTCTTCCTCTCACTCTTTAAATACTGATGCATCATCTACCCTTACTTTTAAAGTACAGATATTACTATAGGATGATATAATTTAACAGAAAATGGTGAAATAGATGTCAATCACGCTCATTTTTATAATCGTTTTTACAATTATTATTCATGCAGTTGAAACAAGCTCATACAGCATTCGACTTGCTGGTGTTCGTTTAAAGAAAATCGCTGTTGCATTATCTGTAGTAGGGATGGTTTTGCTTATCTCTCGAACTTCTAACTTACTGCAAGCTTTTTTAATAGGCGGAATTGTAGATCAAGCTAAACTTGATTCTTCGATTGATTTAGAAAAGGTGATTCGCCTCGTTCTATTATCCGCTTCTTTTGGAACATTACTTGCTATCATTTTATATCCAACGTTAACGAAATTATTTGGATATGTGATTCAAAACTTTGAAACGGATGGCTCATTTATGCGAATGATGAAAACAAATAATATCCAAAAGCTAAAATACACAAAAAAGTATGTTCGTTTTCCAAAATTTGAAATGATTCACCGTATGCGTATTGGTGGAATTCCGAAACGCATTATGCTCATTAATATGTTTGCAACCGCCATTTATACAGCTGGTGTTCTGTCTGCTTTATATGCATCGTTTTTAAATCCAACGTATGCAACAAATGCTAGTACAGCTTCTGGCCTTGTGAATGGATTTGCTACTATTTTATTAACAGTACTATTAGACCCACGCATCGCTCTTTTAACAGAACGCGCCCTTCAATCAGAAAATGGTGCGGAGATGATGAATAAAATATACGGTTGGCTTATGATTTCTCGACTTCTTGGTACATTATTAGCACAGCTTTTATTCGTACCGGGAGCGTATTGGATATTATGGATTATTGAATTCATGCATTAAACAAAAAGGTGCTTCTCATATTTGGAAGCACCTTTTTTTTCACTTTAAAAAGTCAATAACAGCCTCTGCAAATAAATCGGCCTTTTCATAATGCGGTGTATGACCACATTCTTCAAAAACAATGACTTTTCCACTTTGTACATTCTGATGAAATGCTTGCATTTGCTTTCCACAGGTTACTACATCATGCTTTCCTACCATAAGTAACATAGGATTTGTTACAGTTTTTAATTTTGATAACAATGATGGATGTTTATGTTCCACCTTGCAATCCCCCTTTTTTACATTTAGAGAAAGCATTAAAGTGTATTATTAACTGAATTTTTAAACACATCAAGTTAAATAATCCCAATTACATTTAAAAAGACAATGACAATTGCAATTGGTGCAACAAATCGAAGTAAAAATATCCAACAAGTAAATAATCCTTTCGCATAATTCCCACCAACAAAGAACTCGGCTTCCAGTACCTTTTTCTCCATTTTAAATGATACAAAAATACTGATTAATAATGCACCTAGTGGCATTAAAATGTTACTAGATAAAAAATCTACTGCATCAAAAATATTCTTATTACCAATTGTGATATCGCTCCATACTCCAAACGACAGTGCTGACGGTATACCTACTAGAAAAATAGCCCCTCCAATCATCCAAGATAATTTCTTTCTTTTTTCTTGCTTGCCATTCGCTATAGCTGAAACAACTGTTTCTAGTAAAGAGAACGCCGAAGTTAACGTCGCAAATGTAAATAAGGCAAGAAATACCGTTAAGAAAAAACTCCCAAATGGAATTTGACTAAATACAGATGGCAATACGATAAATAGTAACCCTGGTCCTTCAGCTGGTTCCATTCCTAGTGAAAATACAGCAGGAAAAATAGCAAGTCCAGCAAAAAGAGAAACAAATAAGTTTAACCCAACAATTGTTACCGCTGATTTAGGCAAGCTTTCTTTTTTATTTAAATAGGAGCTATACGTAATCATAATAGAAATACCAATACTAATCGCAAAAAATGATTGCCCCATCGCAAACAAAATGCTTTCTGATGTAATTTTTGAAAAATCAGGTTGTAAAAAGAATGTAACTCCCTTCATTGCATCATCAAGTGTTAAAGATCGTATAATTAAGGCAAGAAATAAAATGAAAAGCGTTGGTAGCATATACTTACTTGCTTTCTCAATCCCATTTTGTACTCCTTTTGATACAACCCCAATCGTAATAAACATAAAAACAAAATGACCAGTAATGGCCCAAGTAGGGTCTCCAATTGTTTCTGTAAATAGCAAACTATAATTTTGTTGCGAAGTAATAAGTTGTCCCGTCACTCCTCTGAATAAATAGATTAATACCCATCCACCAACAACACTGTAAAAAGAAAGTAGAATAAAACAAGTACCAACACCAAGGCGACCAATCCAGTGCCATCCCGTGTTTGGTGCAATGCTTTGAAATGCACCAATTGCCTGTTTTTGCGTACTACGACCAATCATAAATTCCGCTACTAATAAAGGGAGCCCGATTAATACCGTGAACAATATAAAAATTAAAAAGAATGCACCCCCTCCGCTCTTTCCAGCTATATAAGGAAACTTCCATATCGCTCCTAACCCAATAGCAGAACCTGCTGCTGCCATTATAAATCCTAACTTTGACGTCCATTGCTCCGTCTGTTTCATCTTCTTTCCCCTCCTAAATTATTTTGTATTAATAACCAAACTTCATTGACCAATCTAAAAGCAACTTCCATTTTCTTCTCTATAATAAAAAATGGCCTAACATCTCTTTTTATCAAGAGACGCTAAGCCATTCACTTAACGCGGTACCACTCTTATTGATTCCATTATGAATCCACCTTAGTAGCAATCGTATGATTACAAACCCGTTATCGAAGGTTAACCGTTAAGATTTACTAAGAATTAGATTTCCGTTCCACCTTATTGCTCCTAGGCGAGTTCAGGATGTTATTTGACTATGTCACACCAACCCATAGCTCTCTGCACAAACACTTGACCTTACTACTCCTATTCAACGCAACTTAATATTCCGAATATAATTTCTTTTGAAATTAATACGAATTATATCGATTATATTTTAAACTGTCAATAAGGTTCATATATTTTTTGTCAAAAAATGTTTTTACATATGCATGCTGTATGTAAAGACCTATCTACTTCTCAAATCTTTTATTTAGCTAAATCGAAAAATATTACAAGTAAGAGAAAGAATAGGCAACTAATATGCAAGACTATAAAAATTGTGAATGATCAAAAACAAAACGTACCAGTTCATCGACTATATTATTGACTGAAAAAATTATCACTTGAACTTGAAGATTAAAATAAACATGTAAATTGAATTTCTACTGAATCTCCCTGTCGTAGAAGAAAACATTAGACCATCTGTTCACATGATTAGCTGCTAATTATACAGCAAAGGGATGAATAAAAAATATCGTTCAAGAAGGACGAAACAACGATATTTATTTCTTTGTAACAGATACAACATCCAACTTAAATAGCTATAACCATGAAAAATAGTTTACGGAAATTAAGAAAAGAAATTTCTCTTACTTGCGAGGAAGGGTATTGTATTCGTAGAAAACCAATCAGCAGATGGCATCAAGAATCGTTTTAAACTGGCGTAAAACCCAACAATGATGAATAGTATCTGTTGTGGAAAATAAAACAATTTTTTACTCTTTACTAAGAGATGGGATAAGGATTTTCATCCCCGTCTCTAATGCTATTTACAAGACTAGTTGTTGCTTTTTCTTTTTATACTTGCATATTATAGATAAGTAAATATATGTTATTATATAATTAAATATGGTAAAAAATGCGAAAGGAAGGGGAAATCTTTGACTACAATTGTTGTTCGTCCAGAACTGTTAATAAACTTAAGTAAATCATTTATTCAATATGCTGAAGAAGTACAAAAGTTAGAACAACAACTAGAAAGAAACTATCAATCTATTCCATGGAGTGTAAAAGCAAAATCATTTGTTGACCAGCAATGGTATGAAGCAAAAAGACAAATGAACGAATCGATGCACTATGCGCATAACTTAGCGAGCTCTCTTGAACGAGCGGCTGAAAAATTCGCAAAAGCAGACCAACAAGAAGTGGCAAGTACAGTTCCGATTGGAGCAAAACAAAAAGAAACGAAAAAAGAAGAACAAGGTTTTTTCGATAAAATGATGGGAAGCGCAAAAAAACTCGTTGATAAGGCAACACATAAAGTAGAAGAACTTGTAGATGAAGCAGGCAATTTAGCAAACAAATTTGTTGACTATGTTAAAGATCCTGACGGCTTACTATCAGATGTATCGACTTATTGTGGATATATCTCAGCAGCAGCAGGTACAGCAGCTATTTTAACAGTATGGTGTCCACCGGTTGCGGGGGTGTTGGGTACGGTTTCTACAATAGCAGGTGCAGGAGGATTAATAGCTGATACAGCACTCTATTCTATGGGAAAAAAAGATGGAATGGCAATAGCATTAGATGCAGTAGGTACAATCCCAGGATTGAAAGGATTTGGAACAACATTTAAATCGGTAATGGGATACACAAAAGCGGAATGGTCGCTGTCACATTGGGTCAACCGAGGTACGAGCGATGGTGAAGCGATACAAATGGCAAAAGATATTTTAATGGGAAAAGCAACTAGTACAGTAGGATGGATCGGTGCTTTTCGGGACAGTACACCGAAATAAGAGAATGTGTAAGGCGGAGATTGTATGAAAAAAAAGAGAAGTTATTCTACCAAAAAAGCTGTTGCAGAGTTCGCAGCCCTTTACATTTGGGCACGTTTTATGATAATTGGCGCATTCATAAATGCCTTATTAGTAGTTATGTTTGGACCACATAATAAACTAGGGACTGTGGGGATTTTATTTTGTGTGGTTATATATATAACTAGCGCATTCTTCATGGTTTTCCATTTAATTCGCTACTTACGCTACTATTTCAGACAAGAATAAGTAAGAGGAGCTGGAAAAATGTTAAAGTACATAAGAGAAGATTTTATTATGACAAAACAAATACGGCTTGATATCAAAACATTTCTCCCAGAAAAAACAAGGGGAATTTTTATGAAAATATATAAGCTAGCAGCATGCGTATGGATTGTATTTGCAATTACTTGTATTATAAATAAACTAATTGGAAAAAATCATCCGTTTAATGATACTTTGTATACAATCAATGTGGTAATTGCCAGCGTTGCGGCAGTGTGTATTCTTTTTTATAGTATTCGTTATTTTTACTATGTACGAAAAGGACTGTAGACGCTACTTTTCCGAGTTTTTATTAGAGTAAATAGTTTAAAATTCCGATGAAATATAATTATGAGAAAGAAGGAACGATATGATGGAATTTGAATCTTGGTATCGGTATACATTAGAGGACAAACATATTTCAATTGCACTTCCCGACACGTGGACACTTATGGAAACAGCTCCTGAGCATGTAGAAGAATTCACTTCTTTGTTTTTAGAGAAACAAGCTGAAATCTTTCCATTCATTAGTGAAAACCGTCAGCCTGTTCAATTACAATTAGAGTATATTTTACAAAATTTAGAGACTATGAAAGTAGACTTATTTGCATTACAAGTCCTTGGGGATGAGGAGAATAAAGTACATTTTTCGGATATTACAATCTCTACATTTCCATATCAAAAAGCGTATTCTTCTATTCATAGTATAGAAGAATTATTAAAAAAGAAAGAATCCGGTGTTTATAAATTGCATTCAATCGAAGAATTACCATTTTCTATTGGCAATGTCATACATGTACGGGGTTTTACTGAGATAGAACATGCCGATGAACAGTTAACTTTATGTACGAATCAATTTTTGATTCCAATGCTAGAACAACAGCACGTTTACAGTATTACATTTTCCGCATTAAATATAGATGACGCAATGGCGTTTGAGCCCTCATTTTTCCAAATTATAAATACATTTCAATTAGTATAAGTAATATGAGAGGACGCCGATTGTTTACAAAAAGAGTATTCCTTTGTTTTTAAAAAGGAGATGCTCTTTTTCTACGAAAGAAATTTATAATATATATTCACCATTAATTGCTTCACTTCTATTTACTCTTATTTTCCTACTACAATTAAAACACACGCTACCAATTTCTTCCTAGAAGGGTATTATCCATATTATTCATTTTTCCCTCCCACTTAGGATATGACCTTAATTTATGCCCCGCACTTGAACCAGATCCTTTATAAGCCGAACACTGGTCCTTGTACCACCCTCTTTAAACATTGCTGATGGATATTTATCCAAATCTTTTCTCGGAACTTTATCTTATCCCCTTTAATGATACCCTACGATTAGCTTTTACATCACCTATCATCTCCTCTATTGATCGTTAATATATCTGGTTGTCCAACGGCTATTGCACCCTCGATGTGCTTTGCGAATTCTAGGTATTTAGTTCTAGATATTTCAACTTCTATTACCTTAGAACTTTTCCAAAATTTAGAAGTAGCACCATCAACTCTCTCCCCAGCATTCTGCACATACCGATACACATCCTTCAGAGAATACTGCCCCATCTCTCGAAAAAGTTCCTATATACTTTTCCTACACCAGGGATTCATTTGTATTCCAGTAATGTTCTTACTGCGTGCTGGAATTTTTGATTTCCTTCCAGGGAGGTTGTTTTTACGGCTGTGGTACATTTATTCTACTATTCTCACCTCTATACCAAAAACGAAAAAAGCACTCGCTGTCTTTTGTAGACAATCAAGCGCTTTAAGTTCATATGTTTTTAAGTAGCATAAATTTGTAAATCCTGCAGTAAAAGTATGAAACCTTTTGTACATCATGACAAATACTATATTAAAACTTACGAGTTTGTACGAGTTCGTTCGTTAGTTTAATATACATTCCATGTGTTTATATTTATCGCCCGGTAAAATGTCATCTCGCCTAAGCTCGTACTTTATTTTCTATTCTATCATTGCACATAACACTCTATGATGGTACAACCATCATGGAGTATGTACTTTTAAACAACCTATTCTTTTTCTTTCCACTTCAAAAATAAGTTCTTCCTCGTTCATTTGGCTTATGTGCTTTTTTGTTTTTAATTTCTAATCCCAATTGTCAATTGCTTCTTGAAAGCTATCTTTTAAGTACTCATCAAAAGTTGAGTATCTAATTATTTCTTCCTTACTAATATCATCCCATCTTATAACATAGTAATCACCTTTCGTGTTAATACAATAAACAAATTCATCTACATTTTCAATAACCAAATAATTCTCTGGTAATCCTAATTTTCTATATCTTTCAGTATCATCGACTACTGATGCATACTCCATTCCTTCTACTCCCAATACCTCAACTCCACAAATACCTCCTGAACCAAACCTTTTAACAAACTCTCTATATTGTGGCGGAAAAGTACAACCTAATTTTTTTTCAATCATAACTATGTTTTCGTCTGATATTTCTCCAAAAAAATCTCCTTTTTCAGTATATTGATTTATCATTTCTAAAATTTCCATATCCATTTCTTAATCACCTCAATCTAAATTATTAAAACGCCATTTCCAGTATTTTTTTCTAAAATTATTGTATTGTTTATCTAAAATATCACTATTTCTAAAACTATCACCATCTTTTATTAAACCATGCAAAATCTTTTTATACTCATCATGAGTAGTGGCAAATATTTCTACCATATCGCCTGGTTCTTTTTGAAGTAAATGATGAAGTTCAATCTGTGTCTCTACTCCATTCTTATCAACTACAAAAGGTGGACGTCCTTTTGCTGCTAGTTCCCTATTTGATAAACCCTTTGCCTTTGGATGCATCGGCTTATAATCCCACTGTATGTCAGTTCTCTGATATACACGCCTTGAAACATCCATTTCTTTTCCGCCAACTTTAACACTACCTTCAAGTTCAACAGCCTTATATTTATCTCCCAACCAATCAAGATTAACTTCTCTACCAACTAATTTTGAAGAGTTACTTCCGGTATTAACATCCTTACCCTTACCCGTACCCTTAACTCCCGAACCACCATTCCCCTTCGCAAGTTGATAAGCATCATCTTTATCGGTTGCTCGCACTCTTGCAAAGTTTTCTGCTATTTCTCCAACAGTTACATGTTCTATATGAGGAATTTTTATTCCCATTCCAGTATCTGCTGACCTGATTACTACGGGAACTTTCGTTTTTTCCATGTATGTAATGCAATCTTTAACGTCTTATTCTCCTGTAACGATTGTACCACATTTTTCCACATGTAATTTGAGTCCCTGTAACGTTTCCCCGTTTTTTGCGGATCACGTGTTCATAACGTAAATCCGTTAAAACGTACTTTACGATGACTTTAAAACATAATACAACCCTTTATTTTTTCCTCTACTATCGTCATACACTGTACATAGCCATTACAATCTATAAAACAACAATAAAAATTTAACACTTAATGCTCTTATAAAATTATAATGCTCTTTTAATTTTCTACGCTAAAATGCAAAAAAGCACTTGTTGTCTTTAATTGACAATCAAGTGCTTTAAGTTCATCTGTTTTTAAGTAGCATAAATTTGTAAGTTTTGTAATAACAGTATGTCACCTTTTGTACATCACGACAAATACTATGTTAAAACTTACGAGTTTGTACGAGTTCGTTAGTTTAATGTACATTCCATGTGTTTATATTCATCGCCATGTAAAATTTCATCTCGCCTAAGCTCGTACTTCGTTTTCTATTCTATCATTGCACACAGTACTCCATGATGGTATTACCTTCATGGAGTCTCTATTTTCAAATATATCATTTTTCTTTTTTCTAATTCAATATTTTAATTATCTTTAATTCGCTTGCCTTATGTGTTAGTGATATATAACACCTTTCTTATAGATAGCTTTGGCACTATAGAGTGCTCCTAAAAACATTATCTTTCCTCTCTACACAAATGAATATAATGACCAAATTCAGGAAATACATCCCAGTTTCTTTCAAGGGTATCGCTAATCTCACGCTCCTCGACTAAGCCAGTCTTTAAATCCCTTTTTTCCATTGCTATATAGCCATTTTCTCGGAATCCCAAAATCAAGCTACTTACTTCTGTATCAGTTTCATCATCATATTCCCAATACGTAGCTGTTCTTAAAAATATCTTACTGTCACTCATAACTTCAAAATCATAATTTAAATACTTACGAATCAAGTCATCATAAAATCCCACCGAAACCCATTCATTTGTAACATTTACAATATACTTAAGGTTTTCATCTTCAGTTAATACCGCCGTATATGGTTCATGTTTTTGATGGTATGTGTATGCATCACGGTCATCTAGAATATTCCAAGGCTTCTTTTTAATGTCCGACCATTCGTCACAATAATAAATTTTCATAGTCAATTATACACCTTCCCTTTAATATCCCTAATAATAATCCTATTTTTTGTTGCTTCATCAAGAATCGTTTGCGGAATTGGTTTATTTTGAACTGGTACTTCTAATATTAACTCACCTTTAAGTCGCCCCCCTTTGAGAGCGTTAGGATTAAAAGGACCATTTGATATTTTAGAACCTGAAGGATATTTTTTTGTAATTTCATTTAAATAACTCTTAGCTGTCTTTTCTTGCACTTCACTAAGTTGAGTGAATTTTCTAGATACTATTTCCTTATTGTGCGCATATGAGTCAACTACGTATTTTTTACCCCCTACTTCTTTTGCTTCCAACTCTACCTCATTATAAGGGTAACGAGGACGATTTTCCTTATTAAAATTATTCCCTGCTTCCCATCGCTCTTTAAGCCAATCCGGTACACTTTTCTTTTTAGGTGTAGCTTCACCCGTACCCTATGTTGTAATCTTAAACCCTCACAATAAAAAAGCAAACCCTGTAAAACCTTATTAAACTACTTCTTTTTCTTCCACTACCGGCAATTCATAAGCTGTTTTATATTTCATCATGCCATATACAATGTTTACAAGCCTTCTCATAATACATACCAATGCTTGTCCTTTTGTTTTTCCTTCTTTTAATTTCTTTTGGTAGTACGCATGAAACACTGGATTCCGTGGCTTCTTACTCCCTTTTGCTACTTGCACTTGCTGTACTGCTAAATTATAAAATAAAGCGTGTAGCGCCCTGTTTCCTTGTTTGCTTTTATGCACCTTACCTTTCCCACCAGAACCAAAGTAAACAGGCGCAATCCCCGCAAATCGTGCTAATTTGTTGGCATTTAGAAATCGCCTTACATCCCCAATTTCTGCAATTAATGCTGATGCAGTCACAAGTTCTATTCCCGGCATTGTATCTAATTGATAATCTAGTAGTTTTACTAGCTGTTTTAATTCTCTCTCGATGTATTTCATTTCTGTCTTTTTAAACTCAATATCCCGTACAATACTTCTTACTAAAAAGTCTCGTGTTTCTTGATATTCCTTCATTATATGTCCATCTTCTTTTACAAGTTTTAATATGTCGCTTGCCTTCTTTACTGAACATGTATTGTTGCTAACATCTAATAAAAAAGCTGTTAATCGCTTTATATCCGTCCCCTCCAAACAAGAGGGTGACGGATATTGCTGCCAAAATGTTAATGCTGTTTTTCCATCTAACTCCGAGAAAAACTTTTTATAACTTGGATAATGGTGGTTCAATTGAATATGTAGTTGATTCTTTAATGCACTTTGTGCCTTTACTAATGCATTCCTTCTTGAAACTAGTTGTTGTATTGACCATAATAAATCGTTTGGCTTTGCATCTGGTAATTGATTAAATTTGTTTACCAATATGCGTGCTACACATTCCGCATCCCAGCTATCGTTCTTTTTAATCATTACCTCACTTTTGCGTTCTAAAAATGATAAAGCTGGATTTACTTCTTTCACAACTCGTTCATGGTCTACTAAATATTTCGCTAACGCTCTTCCATAACCACCAATATCTTCCAAACCAAATACAACTGATAAACCATCACTCACATATGTCTCTACTTCTAATAAAAACTTCGAAAATGCAGATGGTTTATTCTCAAATTGTATTTCTCCTAATTTCTCTTGCCAACAATTAATAATAACAGCCGTATGATGCTGCTTATGTAAATCTACTCCTACATACAAATAGTTTTGTCTATTCTGCATAACTCATCCCTCTATTCAATGATTTAGTCATATATAAAAATGTCGGCAACCTTAGTTCGAGCGTTCATCTTCCGATGCGCATTGGTACGCAAGCCTATCCATTTTCATAATTTCATAAGTACATATAGTAAAATGAGTAATTTTTTTAAGTACGACTATTATATAATTGCTGAATGTTTCCCATTTGTTTGTATTTGCCCGTATGTATATACCCCTCGATAAAAGTTCTCTCGGTCTAACATGCGTTTCACTTGTACTTTCGTAAACAGCTTTCCTTTCTCAGTACGATAACCTTCCCTATTCAGTCGTTCTGCCAATTGAGTTAGCGACCAATCTTTAAAAAAGTGTCTTAATTCAAATAGTCTACGTACAACTACCGCTTTCTCCACATCTACTTCTAACACTTTTTGCCCTTTCTTTACTCTATAACCAAACATCACACCGCCCCCCGCATATCCACCTTGTTCTGCTTTCTTCTTTCTGCCTCGACTTAGTTTTAATGCAATTTCAAGACGTTGGTATTGGTCTAATAGCTCTAACATGCCATTTACTAAAAAGTCATTGGGGTCATGTGTATATATACTGTAATTCGGTTGTTCAATTGCTTTCACATCTACCTTGTATTTCTTTAGCTCTCGTTGTATTAACACTTTTGCCATATCAGAGCGCCATAACCGAGATGTATTGAGTACAATAACTTTGCTCACTTGATGATATGCCATATCTGACAATAGTTCTTGTAAGCCTTCACGTTCAACTGTTAATCCATCTTCATCTACTTTCGCTCCGCTGATTCCTTTATCTTCGTATATGTGAAGCAGTTGTAGTTCATTTTCAATGCAGTACCGTTCAATTTCTTCTACTTGATATGTTAAACTGTACCCTTCACGTACTTGCCCTTTTGTTGAAACTCGTACATAACCCACTACTTTCTCTTCCATATTGAGTCCTCTCCCGTTACAGCAATTACAATCCTTGTAACGTTTACCCGTTTTTTGCGGATAACGTGTGCATAACGTCCATCCGTTAAAACGTACTTTACGATGACTTCAAAAAATAACACAACCCTTTATTTTTTCCTCTACTATCGTCGTACACTGTACATAGCCATCACAATCTATAAAACAACAATAAAAATTTAATACTTAATGCACTTATAAAATTATAATGCTCTTTTAAATTTCTACGCTAAAACGCAAAAAAAGCACTTGTTGCCTTTAATTGACAATCAAGCGCTTTAAGTTCATCTGTTTTTAAGTAGCATAAATTTGTAAGTTTTATAGTAACAGTATGACACCTTTTGTATATCATAACAACTACTACGTTAAAACTTATGGATTTGAGTCAATATTTTGGACACAAAAAAGTTAAATCTAAGCTACCTTTTTAGCTAGATCTTCTATTGCTTGAGGAGTTTTATAACCAATGCTACTATGAATTCGTTT